>JACJYS010000002.1:300000-428933 GCA_020635995.1 Chitinophagales bacterium
AACTCAGTATTTTGAGCAACAGATACTTTTTTGATAAAAGAAGTACTGAACAAAAAGAATAGTGCATTTAGCGTATTGTTTAGTCTATGTTGTAGTATTATATTTGTACTAACAAAAAAAAGAATACTATGAAAAAAATACTGACATTAAGTTTAATATTAACCATTTTTGCTTTTACAAAAGCACAAGACTTTTTAAGTCCTTTTGATGCTATAGCTCCTAAAAAATTATCTTATGTAACGGATGCCAGTGGCAATGAAACAGCAGGATACATTAAAAGTGTAGTGAGAGTAAAAGGTTTAATAACCGATTTAAACATGAAACTTGAAGATGGCTCTAAGAAAACAGTAAGTTCTGCAAGTGTAGAATATGCTTTCTTGCCTCAAAATAAGTTAGAAAAATTTGGTAGTAATATGAGTTTTGCAAAAGATGCTACACGCTGGGGACAAAAACAAGTAGATAGAGTTAAAGATGGCTATGCTTACTTTGAAAAAACACAAATTGAGCTAAAAAAAGGAACGGAAACTACTTTAATGCAGCTGCTAAACCCAGGGGCAACAGTACTTAAAGCTTATCACGACCCTTTTGCTAAAGAAACAGTTGGTTTTGCTCCGGGCGGTATAAAAGTAGCTGGTGGAGAAGATAAATCTTACTACATGAGAAAAAATGATGGCGTAGGATACAAAGTATCAAAAGCTAATTTTAAAGATAACTTTGACAAACTTTTTGGCGATTGCCCAGCATTTAAAGAAAAATATGCTAAAGCTGACTGGGGCGAATTTGAAAAAATGGTTTTCTTTTATAATGATAACTGCGGAAAATAATAACAATATAAAATAAGTGTGTGAAAAGAACCGAGCTATAATGGCTCGGTTCTTTTTTTATATCTTTTTCATTAGCCTTAAAACTATCCAATACAATAAGCCTAAAATACAAGGAATTAGCAAAATAAATTTAGTAGAAGCACAATAATAGGCTAACTGTGCATGAAAATCTGTACCAGTTTTAAACTGCAATTTTAATAATCCGTAATTTTCTACTGCATCTAATAATGGAGCTAATAAGGCAAAATACATTAATACTTTAAAAATAATTTGTGGTTTGTAATTATACCATGCTTTATAAAACAAAAATAAACTGCCTCCGTAGCAGAGCATAAAAATATAATCAAAAAAATTACCTGCTATTTTTCTGTTTTCTGCTCCAGCATCTGCCCAAATAGCTATCATATTATTGGCATTATCTAAGGTTTTTGCAAATTCAAATTCCACTATTCCAGGATTTGGTTTGTCTATAAATCTCATAGTAACAATACATAATATTGTACCAACCAAAAAGTACTTAAAATATTTAGAAAACTTCATCATCTTACAATAGTTTTGCTATAAACACCTTGCTGAGTATATATTATTAAAAAATATACACCATTATTTATTCCTTCTAAACTAATTTGTTTGGTATTGCTCCCCACTATTTTTTGACCAATACCATTATAAATTTCTAATTTTTCAACTTTATTTTTATCAGATTCTACTACCAATTTATTTCCTAAGTGCCTAATTTTCATATCATCACTTAGTGAGATATTATTAATGCCACTCACTAATTTTTCTCCTTTAAAAAATTGCCAAATAGTTTCTGAAGCATCAAAATCTCTATTGGTATTTCCTGCCGGAATATCTATAATGGCATTAGGCCACGTGTGTCCTCCACCTATTACTTTAAAAAATATAACACTATTACTGTCTGTTGCATTATGATAGGTATATCTTTCTACCGTGCTGCTATCGTTTGTATTTATATCGGGATAGTTATAAACTAAAGGCGTGGTATTACAATTATTATTTTGCACCCAAAAATCAATTACATCTTCTATTGCCTGCATACCGCTTCCACCATTATAAGGTACTATTGGGTCGGTTGTTCCGTGTATTTCTAATACGGGTATTATCCTGCCGGGATTGCAAGAGCCATATAAATAAGAAGTCATAGAGCCAGTAACGGAAGCAATTTTTTTAATTCTATCGCCCAATTCACAAGCTAAAGTGTAACTCATAAATCCGCCATTGCTCATTCCCGTAGAGTATATTTTAGAGGTATCAATATTGTAGCGAGCAATCATAGTATCTAACAAAGCATTTAAAAACCCTACATCATCTACATATCCTGCTCCTCCCGGGGGTATTACACTTGAGTTCCACAGTTTAGTGCCATTTATTACCGTACTATTAGGGTGAACAATTAAAAAATTATCGGCATCAGCTTGGGGGTGCAAATTTCCGTATAAGTTTTGCTCATCGGCATTAGAACCTCTGCCGTGTATGTTTAATACTAAAGGAACAGCCGTAGAGCCATCATAAATTTGAGGGATATACAAAATATAATCTCTTTGCAAGCCATCAAACATAAAAGTATCTTTTACTAAAGTTTGGCTAAAAAGTAATACCGAGCAAGAAAAAGTTAAAAGAGAAAGTATAATTTTTTTCATAATTAATAAGTTTGTCCATAAAAATACGATAAAACTTATAAAATAGTTAGTCTATTAAAAATATGATTAAATATTTAAGGAATTGAGCGTAATATTAATTACCTTTGCACCGTAATTTGAAAATTAACAAAAATCTAAATAAAACCGATGTCAAACGTAGGAAAAATAAAGCAGATAATTGGTCCGGTAGTGGACGTATCATTTGAAGGAGCTCAATTGCCTAAAATTTTAAATGCTTTAAAAATAACAAAAGCAAATGGAGATAAAGTAATTTTAGAATGTCAGCAACATTTAGGCGAAGATAGCGTAAGATGTATAGCCATGGAAGCTACTGACGGTCTTCAAAGAGGAATGGCTGTTGAAGATTTAGGCTCGCCTATTCAAATGCCTACGGGAGATTCTATAAAAGGTCGTTTATTTAACGTGGTAGGAGAATCTATTGACGGAATTAATGTTCCTTTAGATAATACAAATGGTTATTCAATACACAGAAAACCACCTCGTTATGAAGATTTATCTACAGATAGCGAAGTTTTATTTACAGGAATTAAAGTAATTGACTTATTAGAGCCTTATGCTAAAGGTGGTAAAATTGGATTATTTGGTGGTGCAGGAGTAGGAAAAACCGTATTAATCATGGAGTTGATTAATAATATTGCTAAAGCTCACTCAGGTTTATCGGTATTTGCAGGAGTAGGAGAAAGAACAAGAGAAGGAAACGATTTATTGCGTGAGATGATAGAGTCTGGTGTAATTAAATACGGAAAGGAATTTCAAGAAGACATGGAAAAAGGTGGCTGGGATTTAAGCAAAGTAGATAAAGAAGAATTATCTAAATCTCAAGCTACATTAGTGTTTGGACAAATGAACGAACCTCCGGGTGCAAGAGCAAGAGTGGCTTTATCCGGTTTAACAATAGCTGAATATTTCCGTGATGGAGATGATGGCGATGCAACAGGTAGAGATGTATTGTTTTTCGTAGATAATATTTTCCGTTTTACTCAAGCGGGTTCAGAGGTGTCGGCTTTATTAGGTCGTATGCCATCTGCGGTGGGTTATCAACCTACTTTAGCTACAGAAATGGGATTAATGCAAGAGCGTATTACATCAACTAAAAAAGGATCTATTACATCGGTACAAGCAGTATATGTGCCTGCCGATGACTTAACAGACCCGGCTCCGGCTACAACTTTTGCCCACTTAGATGCCACTACGGTATTATCTCGTAAAATTGCCGAGTTAGGTATTTATCCGGCAGTAGATCCATTAGATTCTACATCAAGAATTTTAACGGAGGATATAGTAGGGAAAGAACACTATAAATGTGCTCAAGATGTAAAAGAAATTTTACAACGTTATAAAGAATTGCAAGATATTATTGCCATTTTAGGTATGGATGAGTTGAGCGAAGAAGATAGAAACGTAGTTTATCGTGCTCGTAAAGTGCAACGTTTCTTATCTCAGCCTTTCCATGTGGCAGAGCAGTTTACTGGTATGCCGGGTGTTTTAGTAAGTATTGACGATACTATAAAAGGCTTTAATATGATATTAAAAGGAGATTTAGATAACTTGCCTGAAGCCGCTTTCAACTTAAAAGGAAGTATAGAAGAAGTGATTGCAAAAGGCGAAGAAATGTTGGCAGAAGCAAAATAGATGATAAGAAGTTAAGATGTTAGACTATTAGACGGTCTTAAATCTTAAATCTTAAGTCTTAAATCTAAGAAAATATGGACGTAACAATATTAACACCGGAAAAAGAATTATTTTCAGAAGTAGCTTCAAGTATAAAATTACCGGGAGTGGTGGGAGGTTTTGAAATACTTGAAAACCATGCTCCTTTAATTGCAGCCCTTCAAAAAGGGATAATAGAAATAACACAAAACGGACAAAAGAAAACCATAGCTATAGAAGATGGCTTTGTAGAAGTTTTGAATAATAAAGTAAGCGTTTTAATAGCCGGAGGAGAAGTAAACGGCTAAAAAATAAATATATAAAGGAATGGGATGCTATAAGTATCCCATTTTTTTTTGTGTTAAAAGTTCAATTTTATATCTTAATGTTTAGATAACAAACAATAAGAAATATAAAGGTTATCTTTACATTTTAAAATAAAAAAACACCATGAAGTTAAAACTACTCTTTGCTTCAATCCTAACCGCTCTTACTATTAGTATAAATGCCCAATGTCTTGAAGTAACAAGCATATTTGTAAATTCTTGTGGCAATCCTGAGGGTGCAAATGAAATGGTTACATTTGACGTGGGAGCTTCAGATTTATATGTAAATGATATTGTTGTAGATTGGCCAAGTAATAATTTTTTAGGTTGGTGCCAAGATGCAGGAACGGCTTCTTCAACAGCTGCATTAAATGCAACCATTACAACTTCGTGTGGTTGGTTACTTGAACCTTTAAACGACACTTTGCCCGCAGGAGCAAATGTAATTGTAATAACTTCTACAGATTTTGATTTAACATTTAATAGTTTTGAAGGCTTGGCAGATACTATGTATATTATTTATCAATGTGCGGGAAATACACAAGGACATTTTAGTAATAATCCTAATTGCAATACACCTTCTGGGCAACCTCCGTGTGTACCTACAGTGTCTGATACAACAAGAACACTTACTTTTAATATTTCAGGCTCTTGTATTCAAAGCGAGTCTGTTTCATATACAACTTCTATACCAAATGTAGATGGAGCAACAGCTCTCTTTGATTATGCAGGCAATGTTTCGTATATTAATAATGGCTGTAATGCACCGGTTATTACCTTAAGTACCGGTTGGTCTTTTACCGATAAAATATGCAATACCCATGCTCCCGTAAACTTAAACACTTTATTGGCTTCTAATGCTACTTTGGGCGGTACTTGGTCGGGGCTAAATGTCAATACAGCAGATTCATCTTATACTCCTAATACCTTAGGCATAGATTCCATTACTTATACAGTTACCGGAACGGGGGCGTGTGGCGAGACCTTGGATTCTACCATTGTTTTTGAAGTAGTAGAACAGCAACAAGGCACATTAAATTTACAATCTTGTGATTCTTTAGAATATAATTCTATTTGGTATTATGCTGACTCAACATTTACGGATACTATTTTTACATCTAATCCTTATTATTGCGATTCAACATTTTTAGTTACTATAGAAATATCTTCACAAGTCAGAGATTCTTCATATTATAATGCCTGTAATTCTTTTACTTTCAATAGTATAATATATACTTCAGATACTATTTTATATGATACATTACACGCAGGTGGGGGTAGTACAGGTGCTTTTTGTTCAGAAATATTTATATCTGAATATGGAGAAGGAAGTTCTTTTAATAAATATATAGAAATATATAATGGAACAGGGGTGTCTGTTGATTTATCAAATTATTCTGTAGTTCTATACACTAATGGGTCAGCTACTGCTTCTTCTACGCAAGTATTAAGTGGCATACTTGCTTCGGGAGATGTTTTTGTAATAGCAAGTAATAATTCTAGTGTAAATACTACTATTTTAGCTCAAACAGATATGACCTCAGCCACAATTAATTTTAGTGGAGATGATGCTATTGCACTTTTTAATGGTGGTAATATGGTTGACTTAATTGGAAATATTGGTTGTCAAAATGTATGGACAAATGGTACTTTGAGTACTCAGAATGCTACTATAATTAGAAATGCTTCTTATACAGCAGGCGTTACTACCGACCCGGCAAATACTCCTTGTGATTTTCCAACTCTTACACCAGCTAATTGGACTAACTTGGGAAATGATACATGGACAAATTTAGGTACACATACATCTAATTGTGGGGGAGCAACAACTAGTTCTTGCGATACTTTAGTGATAACTAATATTAAAATTAACCATAAAGACACCACCTACTCAACTGACACCACTTGCAATCCTGCTTTAGTAGGTGTTTATGATACCACTTATACTAATGCAAATGGTTGCGACTCTATACATTATACCAATAGAGAGTTTCACACAGATACCGTGTTAATTGAAGCAATTATTTGTTCGGGAGATACTTTTCATCCACCATATACCAATTCTTACTATACCGCTCCGGGCAGTAATTATTGGGATACCGTTTACGCTTCGCCCGGCTGTGTAGATTATCTGTTAAATTCTACCGTTTATGTAAATGCACGCCCACCAGATGAAGTAAGTTTTCCCGAAGATACCGTTATGTGTGCTGGACAAACATTAACATTAGGTCCTATTATGTATATTCCTCTTGCACAATCTTTAGTGTGGGATGATGGCTCTACAGGAAATACCCGCACCATTACAACAGATGGCGTATATTGGTCAAATTATTGGGCAGGAGTTGTTGCATGTCCGCATGAATACGATACCATACAAGTAACTTATGTAAATCCGGATACTACTTATAGTAGCACTACTTCTTGTAACCCTGCCGATGTGGGAGTTTTTGTTTACAACGGTTTTAATAGATATAATTGCGATTCTACACATTATGACACCGTAGCTTTGGCTTCTTATTCATCTGCCATAGTAAATATTACAGCATGTGATTCGGCATTGGCAAATGGGAATTGGTATTTTGCCAGCACTTCATTTAATGATACAATTACCGGTGGCTCAAGCAATGGTTGTGATTCCATTACAACATTTAATGTTACAGTTAATTACGCTGTTGTTACTACATCAAGCTCTACTTCGTGCAATCCTGCTGACGTAGGCACAAACATGACAGGCCCTTTTACCATGACAAACGGCTGTGATTCTACACACTTTGATACCGTAACTTTACTTATAGACACAGCAACTGTTGTTAGCAATTTGTCAAATTGCGATAGCGTTTTCTACAATGGTACTTGGTACATCGCAAATACAACTGTTTTAGATACTACTTTTAGTAGCCAAGGATGCGATAGCATATATAACAGAACAAATATTACCATATTGCCTGCATCATCCTGTTCTAACACTTATACCTGCCAGTTTGATACTGCCTTGTTTGACTCTTACGAATATACTAACAATATTCCCGGGCTTATAGCTGGGGCTACTATACATAGTTCACCAAGAGATGGTACTTCTGGTACTTTCTTTAACAGGCAACATTCTGGAGATTATTTGTTTTATATGAATTTTTCTACCGGATATTCCGGTCCTGTTTATGAAAGAATAATGGATGTTTGTCCTAATTCAGATTTTAGATATTCTTTTTGGATTCGCCAGTATGACAACAATCCGGGAAGTGATATAACCATAAATATTTATGATGGAAATACCACTTCCGGAACACTACTATATTCTGAAAACGTAGTAAATAGTGGTACAATTTATAATCAAATTGTTTCTCCACAACTAACGGCTCTTAGCAACAATATAGTATTCCAATTAGTAACAAATACCGCAGGTTCAGCAGGCGGAAATGACTTATGTTTTGATGATTTATTATTAGAAATTTGCCAAATAGATACTATTCATTATAGCGATACTATTGGCGATATGGTTTTATGTCCCGCAGCAAACACTATTAATTTATTTGACAGTTTGCCCAATCTTAATACAACAGGCACATGGAGTGGTCCTTCTGCTTTAACAAATGGTCATTTAGGAACATTTAATCCAGCGGTAAATACAGCAGGCCTATATACTTATGCTATTCCGGGAGCATCAACTTGTGTAGATACCGTTTATACTTTAAACACTATTATTCTTCAAGATAGTGTACAAACTGTAATAGATAGTTTTTGTGAGGGAACAAATTATTTATTGAATGGTGGAACAATAGTTACCGCTGCCGGAAATTATACCGATACCGTTGGAAATGCAGTTTGCAATACTATTTATTCTTACCAACTTACTACATATTCTTGCTTAAATTGTACTGTTGACTTGGGTAATGATACTTCTTTTTGTCAAGGCGAATCTGTAAGCTTAGATGCCGGAGCTAACTATGACGAATATTTATGGAGCGATAACTCTACAGGACAGACACTAACAGTTAACTCTTCCGGCACATACTGGGTGCAAACCACCATTTTTGATACAGCCAATAATTTAGTAGCAAATGGAGATTTTGAGCAAGGAAATGCAGGTTTTAGTTCAGACTATTCTTATTCAACCAGTGGTGCTGTAGTAACCTGCCCTAACGGCAATCAATCATGGGGAATAGTGGGGTGCGAGGGCACTTATACCGTAATTACTAACCCTAATGCGGGGCACAGCAATTTTGCTAATTGTGGCGACCATACTTCCGGAAGTGGAAATATGATTGTAGTAAACGGTTCTAATACACCAAATATGAGTGTTTGGTGTCAAAACGTAACCGTTTCTCCTAATACAGACTATGTTTTCTCTGCGTGGGCAATGAGTGTAATGAATGTAGGCTTAGGAGATGTAGCTACACTTCACTTCTTAATTAATGGTGTACAAATAGGTACAGATTTTTCTCCAAGTTTAACAGCCTGCGATTGGCAACAATTTAACGCAACTTGGAACTCTGGTAGCAATACAAACATAACTATTTGTATAGAAAGCGATGTAATAAGTGGTAATAATGATTATGCTATTGACGATATTTTCTTTACACCATATTGCGTAAGCTCAGACACTGTTGAAGTTACCGCTAATCCTTATCCTGTAGTTAATTTAGGTGTAGATATTACTACTTGCAATACAAGTGTAACTTTAGATGCCACCACAACCAACGCCACTTATGTTTGGCAAGATAATTCAAATAGTGCAACTTACAATGTAACAAGCAGTGGAGATTATTATGTAGGTGTTACCGTAAATAATTGCACCTCAAGTGATACTATTAAAGTTACTTTAAATCCTACTACAACTGGGCAGGCAACAGCAACAATTTGCCAAGGCGATAGTGCATTTTTAGCTAATGAGTGGCAAACCGTAGGAAATGTGTACTACGATACGCTTACAAACGCAAACACTTGCGATAGCATATTGGCTACAACACTAATTGTAGAAAATCCACAAATATCCGTTACAGATGATACATATATTTGTAACGGATTTGACATAACATTGCAAGCTACTGCGTCAGATTCTGTATTTTGGAGTACGGGAGATGAAACGGCTAACATAACAGTAATGCCAAGCACTACCACCACTTATGTAGCCACGGTAGTAAGTAATAATGGCTGTACTACACAGGATAGTGTTATTATAACCGTTATTAATCCAATAAACAATGTAGGTATTTCTGCTTCAGATACTCTAATAGATGCAGGGGAAACTGTAACTATTGAGGCTACTGCCGATAATGTGCAAAGTTATTTTTGGGAGCCTGTAAATAGCTCTTCAAATTCTATAATAGAAAATCCACAAACTACTACAACTTATATAGTAACGCTGAGCAACGACCCTTGTCCAAATGTAATAGACAGTATAACTATTCAAGTAAATCCTATTTTAGTAATAGAGCCACTAATGCCAACAGCATTTAGTCCTAATGGCGATAGTAAGAATGATTTATTCCGTCCGGCTAATTATGATATGTTCTCTTCATATCTGCTTAGAATTTATAACAGATGGGGCGAGTTAATTTATCAAGATGAAGGATACGGAGTAGCGTGGGATGGACTTTACAAAGCTAAACCACAGAATTTAGATGTATATTCATACTATATAGAAGCTACGCCATTAAACACTACTGAAGTGAAAATAGCCTCCGGAAATTTGACTTTAATTAGGTAATACCATTGGATTAATAAGCAAAGCCGAGATTGGACTATTATATATTTATTGAACCAATTATAACTCCTTTCTTTCAAATCATTAGCTTATTAAAACTTAAGTTTATCTTTGCACCATGTCAATAAATAATATAAAAGATAAATTATCTAAATCAAAATCTATAGTTATAACCACCCACGTGAGCCCCGATGGTGATGCCATAGGAAGTTCTTTGGGTTTATATCATTTTTTGAAATTAAAAGGACTGATATAAAGAACTCTTAAAAACAAAATCATTGCAAAACAAAATTAAAGCTAAAAGTAGATGTTTCAAGTTGACCTAAGTTATTGTAGAATGTTTCTGTTTGGGCATTGAAAATGTTGTTACCATTTCGTTGGGCAGTAATTTCATTTTCTTGACCGTTGTCTATAAATGTAAATTTGACAATATTTGTCCCAATAAATTGAACACCACCTCTGTAGTAATAAGTATTTCCACCATTTTTTTCAATAATCTGAAAATTGTTGTCGCCTTGTATGGATAAGTTGTAGGTGGCATTATAATTAGAATTAGATAATATATTTCCACTACTATCCGAAACAGTATAACTTGAGCTGCTTGTGCCTAAATAGTTGTTAACAGGCAAATTTATCTCTACTTGAAATACTGTATATTCTACAGTGTGGTTTGGTATGTTAAAATAAAAACTTGGTTGAGAAGAATTTGGAGGCAAAGTAACTGTTAAAGTAACATTATTGCTATCAGAAAGAACTAAATCATAAATGCCCGCATTAAAATCAAGCACTTCAGTATTAGTTAAAGTGTATAAAACTGAATCAAAATATATGGTGGCGGAAGAATTGCCCGATTCTAAAATTAGGCTATAATAACCCGTAGAACCAACTAAAACTCCAGAAAATTCTGTTTTGGTTTTTGTTGGGTCAACATTGTTATTCTCTTTACCACATGCTGTGATAAAAAGTAACAAAATTAAGATGTAAAATATGTTTTTCATAGTTTTAGTTTTAAAGTGTTGAATTAAAATTACTTGTTTATCTCTAACTAATCGTGTTAATTTATAATTCAGAACCTCTTTTAATGAATAAATAACAATTATTATTATTACTTGAATTATCATAAGTTGTTCCGCTACAATCAACCTCAGTCATAGTATAGGTAATACTGTCACTAAAAAACTCTGTATCATATATATTATCAACGTAATATTGAGTAATTATATTTATCTGTCCTTCTTGGGTAGCTACAATATTATTCCCACAGTTGTTGTAACTTCTACTATAAGGTATATGCATTTCTAATACTTCATCTTGCAAATTATAGCTTATATTTCCAAAAGTATATTCGGCATATTGATTATCATGATAATGACTATTTAAGATAACTGTATTATCATTGTTAAATATAAAACTAAAACTACCAAAGCCACATAATCCATCTATAGACCAATAATGGCTTAATAAATCAATACTAGTTGGGCTGATATTATCTTTTAACACCATAATTGGAAAACTCCCTTGTATTTGGTTTAAATCATCATTGTAAGTATAATTCAATTCGGTTTCTACATAATCTATAATTCCACTTGTGTTATTAATACTAAGAATTAAGTTTAAATTTCCATTACCTAAAGTGGCTTGGTCAATAGAAACGTTGCTATTGCCTACTGAAAAACTTAAGTTGTTAAATATGGTGCTATTAACAGCATCTATACTTTCATTAGCATTATTTAAAGCTACATTATCTAATAAGCCCATATTTGAAAAAAATAAGGCATCATTTACAAATTCAATGGCATTATTAATTTTGTTAATTATAGTATTAAGTGAATTAAAACTTCCAAAGAAAAGATTAATAAAACTATTGGAACTGTTGTTATCTTGATTATCAATAGCCCTGTTACTATACTCAAAAGGTAAAGTAGATAGAGTGCCATCTGTTAGAATAATTTCTCCACTCGCTTTTTTTCCAAGTACAGAAATTATACCATCAATAATCATATTGTTTGTTTTCATATTTCTTTCTAAAATGGCACTTAGTACATTGTAGGTTTTATAGTATAAACCTGCTGCAGCTATCGCGGCAATCCACTTTGTAGTTGGCTCTGGGTCTAAAACAGCAATGGCGGTTGCAATACCTGCTAATAAAACTGCCTTTTCAAAATTAAGAATTAATTGTTTATCACTTAAATTGCTGTAATCTCCAGTAGTTTTACCTATTAATTCGGTAAAGTCTATTTCAAAAATTTCTGTAAATAGTTCTTGGTTTGCAATATAAAACTCGGCCAATTTAGTTTTTTCTTCTTCGGTAAAATCTGTATAATGTGTATTAAAATTTTGCAATGCATCATTAATGTAGGCAATTTGTGTAGGGTTTTCTAATTGGGTAGTTATTTGACTAAAACCATTAAAAAATGGAACTAAAGTTTCATTTGCACTTGTAACTAGTGCGGTTTTATTTATTTGATAATCAACAGCAAAATTATCTAAAGCTGGGATGATTAGGCGATTGGCACCTAATTTTATATCTTGAGGAACTAAGAAAGCAATTTCTTTTTCATTAGCTTTAACTACTTCTATTTCTTTATCACCTAGTGTGGCAATATAACTTTCCTGGTTTATATTATCTACTTCTATATGAACCAACTGGTAGGTATAAATTGTACCACCATTTATAATTTCATTACTTTGCTTATCTTTTTTGCATCCGGCAATAAGGATTAGTATGGTTAGTGTGTATAGTAATTTTTTCATAATAATACCCGTTGTGCATTTAGTCATAAATCTAAATTTTATACCCTCAAATCTAACCCTACAAATTGAAATATTTAATACCTACAATTAGGTAATTTATTTATACTATAATTTTATATAATTCCATTAATATTGCAAAAATCCAGTAATTCTAATACTGTTTTGCAATTGCTTTTTTTAAGAATATTTTTGCGATGCGTATTTACAGTATGCTTTGATATAAATAAATTTTGTGCAATGAACTCAGAGGTTTTATTTTGAAAAACTAATCGTATAATCTCAAGTTCTCTGGAAGTAAAAAAATCAATAAATTCTGTGTAGATTGTTTTTTTAAAATCCTCTAAATAAATAGCAGGTGTATTTAAATCCCATTTCACATAATTTGTTTTAATCAAATCAGTTACATCACTTACTATGGATAGGTTGCTAATAATATTCCCTTGTTCGCTAAACTCAAATATGGTTGATTGTCTTAATATTTTAATATAATCACCATTTTTTTTTCTAAAACGATATATAATACTATGCGAAGTGTTGTCTTGATTAAAATTATTGTTTTCTATAGCATGTTTTATAACACCATTTGAAACTCTTAAAACAATTTCTCTATCTTCAGGATGACCACCATCTAATATAGTTTGTAATTCAAATTCTTCTTTTTCATACCCAAAAATTTCTTTAATCCTTTTTTGATAAGCCACCCTCCCTTCTTGCCAATTTATTATATATAAGCATTGGTTTAGGTTTAAAGGAATTTTATCAAGAAAATTTACATCATGTTTAATGTATTTTAATTCACTTAGTTGTGTTTTACTAAAATGAATAATTTTATCAACCAATTTAGTGCTTTTCATGCTAAACTATTGAAATTTATTTTAAAAAGAATTAGTGAATTTAACAATTTTAATATCTATTGACTCTTTATTTTCTATTTTTTAAAAAATATACCTAATGATAGGTACTTTAATCTTGGGTTAGAAATGAAAATGAATCATCTTTCTTTCTATACAGTCGGATTAAATATTGATTTGTCAGTAACTTCACAATTGGGAACTCAGAACAGAGGCTAACATACCAAATATCTTATAACGAAAATAACTCTTACGCCCCCCAATTTTCTCTATCCAAACTTCTGTACTGAATGGCTTCTATTATACGTTCATTCATAAAACTTGATTTTGGTAGCGAATAACAAGATTCTTCACTCCGCTAATAATGACAAGCAGAAACATTATCTTTGCACCATGTCAATAAATAATATAAAAGATAAATTATCTAAGGCAAAATCTATAGTTATAACCACCCACGTTAGCCCAGATGGTGATGCCATAGGAAGTTCTTTGGGTTTATATCATTTTTTGAAATTAAAAGGAATAAAATCTACCGTTGTTGTTCCTAATGCTTTCCCTAATTTTTTAAAATGGCTACCCGATTCTGATAAAATTGTAATTTTTGAGGAAGATGAAAATGGCAAAACACTTATACAAAATGCCGACATTCTTTTCTGTTTAGATTATAACGAACCGCACAGAACAGCTAAAATGGAAGAAGCTATAAATAAAAGTACTACCTACAAAATTTTAATAGACCACCACATTGGAAAACCTACGTGGCAAAACATAAATTTAAGCGTGGTAGGTGCCAGTTCTACTTGCGAGTTGGTTTTTGATTTTATTCAAAATTATGATAAATCAAACTTTTTAAACGAAGATATTGCGTACTGTTTATATACTGGTATATTAACCGATACCGGAAATTTTCAATTTTCATCAACTACGCCTAAAGTGCATAATCAAGCGGCACAGCTTATGCAAGCAGGTGTGCAACCCGATATAGTACACAACCACATAAATAACAGCTTTAATTTAAGCCGACTTCAATTTTTTGGCTATGCTATTTCTGAAAAAATGAAAATTGTAGCCGATAAAAAATTGGCGTACATAATATTAAGTCAAGAAGATATTTATCGTTTTAATATACAAACCGGTGGTACTGAGGGCTTAGTTAACGAACCCATGAAAATAAATGACATAGAAGTATCGGTATTATTTAAAGAAGATGCAGATAAGGTTAAACTTTCATTTAGGTCAAAAGGCGATATAGATGTAAGCACTTTTGCCCGAACTTATTTTAGTGGCGGAGGACACAAAAATGCAGCAGGAGGAGTTTCTTTTCTTAATTTAGAAGAAACTGAGGATAAATTTTTAAAAGATTTAATTCATTTTTAACAATACTTAAAAACTATCTGCTCTTTTTGATTAGCATATACTTATATTTGCAACTCTTATTAAAATAAATTAAAACTAAAAATGAAAAAACAATCAATTTTATTAGTGTTAGTTGTATTAATTAACGCTATATTTTTTACTTCTTGCAAAGAAAGTAATAGCAAAAGTAACTCTGGCGAAGTAACTTTAAGCAACGAAACAGACAGCTTAAGCTACGCATTAGGTGTAAACATAGGCGAAAACGCAAAACGTGGTGGATTTGAAACCATTAACTATGAAGCTTTTGCTAAAGGTATGGAAGGTGTATATAGCGACAATGCTATAATGACAGCAGAAGTGGCCGGCACGTATATAAACGAAGTGATGATGGCAAAAGAAAGTGCTAAAGCACAAGTAGCTAAAGGTGAAGGAGAAAAATTCTTAGCTGAAAATGCTAAAAAAGCAGGTGTTGTTACTACTCCAAGTGGTTTGCAATACGAAGTAATTAAAGAAGGTACAGGAGCTACCCCAACAGCCGAAGACGTAGTAACCGTACACTACCACGGTACTTTAACAGACGGAACTGTATTTGACAGCTCTGTAGAAAGAGGCGAACCGGCTACATTCCCATTAAACCAAGTAATAGCAGGCTGGACAGAAGGCTTACAATTAATGAAAGAAGGTGCTAAATATCGTTTTTATATTCCTTCAAACTTAGCTTATGGCGATAGAGCTATGGGAGATGTAATTAAACCGGGTTCTACTTTAATTTTTGATGTAGAATTATTGAAAGTAGGAGAATAGATATTAGAATTGAGTATTGAGATTCTCACAGATTTATAACTGGCACAGTTTTCTCTTTACATCTAAAATCTAAATAAAATTAAACTTATGAATTATTTTAAAACCTTAAGCTTGCTAATAGTGCTTACTATAAGTAGCGTAGCTATGGCTAGCGGCAATAAAAAAGATGCAAATATGTATGCAGAAATAACCACCAATAGAGGTGTAATTAAAGTAAAATTATTTTTTAAAGAAACGCCAATGACAGTTGCTAATTTTGTGGCACTGGCAGAAGGAAAAATGAAAAATGAAGCTAAAGAATTAGGTGTTCCTTATTATGACGGCACTAAATTTCATAGAGTGATAAGCAAGGCTCAAGGTAGCCCACAAGATTTTATGATACAAGGTGGCGACCCACAGGGAACCGGAATGGGTGGCCCGGGCTATCAATTCCCTGATGAAATAGTAGATAGCTTAAAACATGATAAACCGGGAATTTTATCTATGGCAAACGCAGGAGCTGGAACAAATGGAAGTCAGTTTTTTATAACTATAGTACCTACACCTTGGCTTGACGGCAAACACACTGTTTTTGGCGAAGTGGTAGAAGGGCAAGATATAGTTAATACAACTTTGCAAGGCGATGAAATTAAAAGCATTAAAATAATACGCGAAGGAAAAGAAGCTGAGAAATTTGATGCTCCTACAGTTTTTGAAGAAGCTAAAGTAGCTTTAGTAAAAGCACAGGAAGAAAAAGCCAAAAAAGAAGCAGAAGCCTACATTAACTTTGTTAAGCAAAATTATCCTAACGCTAAGCAAACAGCA
The DNA here is from genome assembly GCA_020635995.1 of Chitinophagales bacterium. NCBI lineage: Bacteria > Pseudomonadati > Bacteroidota > Chitinophagia > Chitinophagales > Chitinophagales bacterium. The sequence goes on from JACJYS010000002.1 coordinate 316,759, forward strand.
AGCGGTTTGTACTACGTAATAACAGAAGAAGGCGAAGGTGCTAAACCTTTTGCAACAAGTAAAGTGAAAGTACATTATGAAGGCAAACTTATGGACGGAACTATTTTTGACAGTTCTATACAGAGAGGCGAGCCGATAACTTTTGGTTTAAACCAAGTAATACCAGGCTGGACAGAAGGACTGCAACTAATGAAAGAAGGTGGCAAAGCTACTTTAATTATACCTTACAAATTAGCTTATGGCGAAATGGGAAGACCACCGGTTATTCCTGCTAAAGCTAACTTAATTTTTGATGTTGAACTTTTAGAAGTTCAGTAAGAAAAAAATTAGCAACAAAAAAATCCGAGCAAAAGCTCGGATTTTTTGTTTTATTCAATGCCTGTTCGTATAAATATTAATAGAACTCAGGTTTAAAGATTATACTTTTTCCAAAACTCAAAAACTTCTTTAGTAGTTTTTTCAGGAGTGTAAGCAAATTCGGTTTTTAACTTTTCATTACTTAAAACAGGACGGTATTGTATAAATTTTAAACTCTCAGGGCCATAAGGAATTAAACGCAAAGGACGTAAAACTGCAAAAGCCAATTTTAATAACCAAACAGGAAGCACTTGTGCCGGCTTGCCTAAAAAAGTTGCCAATTCTTGCGTAGGAATACTTCCTGTACCTGCCACGTTATAAATACCCGATTTACCGTCTTGCGTAGCTTTAAACAATATATTTACTAAGTCTTTATCCCATATAGCTACAAAGGCACTTGGATAACCTTTTATACAAAGCAATTTAGGCTTCTTTAAATAATCCGTTATCGGATTTTTAGTGTTTTCTCCTAAAATAGTACCCACTCTAAAAACAAACTGCTCCATTTCGGGATGCGATTTTCGTACTGCTTTTAATCTTTCTTCTACTAAATATTTATGATAACTATAGGGAATGTCTTTATTGCCCAGCATCTTCATATCTTCTGTTAAAACCAAATCAACATTACTGGGCCAGTACCCATAAGCGGCTCCACTGCTGGAATAAATAAAGCGTTTTACTTTATTCTTAATAGCGGCATTAATTATGTTATGGCTACCATTCACATCTACATCATATTCAAAACTGGCACTATTATGTCCCGTTATAGAAATAATGGCAGCCAAATGCACAATGGTTGTTATTTTGTATTCCGCAACAATCTCGTGTATTTTTTCCGACCTTATATCTGCTTCTACATAAATAACCTCCGCTATTTTATCTTCCTCTTTAGGCGTTCTAATATCTAAAGCTACAATTTTGTTAAACTGCTGTTTATTTTCTATACATTTTAATAAAAATTGGCTTCCAATGTATCCTCCGCTTCCTGTAATTAATATATTTTGCATGGTTTTGTAAAATTAATAAAAAACAGCTGCTACAATCTTAAACTTACAAGTAATTTTCTTTTTTAACTGCTTCACTAAATTTATGTTTTTTACGTATTTTCTCTTTATCAGTAGTTTATATCGTTTGTTTGTTAAAAATAGGTATCTTTAAAAAGTTCTGAACACTATTTTTATACCAATTCTTAAAAAAACCTTATGAATATACTTAGAAATATTTTAGCCGTATTAGTTGGCTTAGTAGTTGGCAGCTATGTAAATATGTTTATCATTAAATTTGGAAGTCCTTATTTTCCCTTGCCGGAAGGCGTAAACCCCAATGATATGGAAAGCATAAAAGCTAATATTCACTTATATAGTTTTAAGCATTTTATTACACCGTGGCTGGCACATGCTGTAGGTGTTTTAGTGGGAGCTATTTTAACGGCTATTATTGCAGCAACATACAAAGCAAGATTAGCCTTAATAATAGGTGCTTTTTTCTTATTAGGTGGTATTGCTATGGTTTACATGCTTCCTCAAACCCCTATTTGGTTTATTTTAGCCGATTTAGTTTTAGCGTACATTCCTATGGCATGGCTGGGAGGAAAGTTGGGAATGATGATTAATAAAAAGTAGAACGCTACTTATAATTTACGATTCACAATAATCTAACAACTATTTTAGTTATACATATAGTAATTGATAGTTATGAAAAGGTTATTTAACATTTTACTTTTATTCTTTTCTATTGCATTCGCTAATGCTCAAGTCTATATTTATGGCATCTCTTTAGAAGAATTAAAGGGAGAAGTATTAAACAATAAGCATGTTATTGTAGAAACCAATCAAAGATGTATAAATTTAGATACTACAGTTAATATACGAGATTTATTTTTATTATACTTTGGAAGTGCATTTTATGACAATTACAATCCCTACGCAGAATCATTAGCCTATAGTATTATTGAAAGTTTGTATGAAGAAAAAAAATTTAAAGAAGTAATTGAAGAATGCAATAATATTATAAAGGATAATCCAGGCATAATTAAACCATTTAGTTATATCGGAGAAGCTTATTATCAATTAGGAGATTCTGCCAAAGCAAGATTAGCATATACAGTTTATTACAATTTACTATCACTACCGTTTTATTCTGGCAATGGAACCTGCTATGATAGTGCTTTTGTTGTTAGAAGTATATCAGATGAATACACTATAATGCATGAACTGGGTTTAAACTCTATCGGACAAAGTTTAAACTACAACAATAATATTCCTTTTGATATTTTATATACCCAAAATGCAGAGGACAATGAAGAAGAAACAGGATATTATTTCAATATATACCTGCCTTTTTCAATTGGATTAAAAGAAATACTTAAAAGTGATAGCAAGGAGAAAAAGAAAAGAAAGAACAAAAAACTATAACCCAAAGACCAATGCCCACATAAAACTACTTAAACCACAACACTACTGCCATTACCACAACTGAGCATATCATAAACCATTTTATGTACTTTTGCCCACTGCCTGCCGACCACCTACTTGCCCACCAGCTCCCCAACGACATACTTACGGCTAAACTCAACCCATAAACCATGTTTATTTTTCCTTCTAAAAAGAAAATAGCTAATGAACTTATGGTATAAATTAGCATAATGGTTGCCTTAGCCACATTAGCTTGTAGCAAGTTGTATTTATTAATAAAACTCAATGCTGCCATTATAAACAAACCCGTTCCTGCTTGTATAAATCCACCATAAATTCCCGTAAAAAACAAAGCAATACATGCCAAAATTTGATGCTTAACACCCAAACGAAGTGCTACTTCTTCTCCTGATTTTAGCTTTAAAGCCGGGTTTAAAATAGTCATAATTACCACTACCACCATAACCACTGCCAGTATTTTGTTAAACAAAGCATCATTAAGCTCTACAGCTATTTTAGAACCAATAATAGCACCACCCAAAGCAAATAATCCCAGTATTATCCCAAACTTACCTGCACTTAAACCTTTGCTTTTATATCCGGCTATTGAAGTGGCATTTTGAAATAAAATAGCAATACGATTAGTGCCGTTAGCCATAGCACTATCTAAACCCATAAATATAAGCATAGGCATGGTTAGCAACGAACCACCACCTGCCATGGTATTTATAATTCCAGCCAAAAGACCTACTATGGCTATTAATCCAATTTGCCAAAATTCCATGCCGACAAAGGTAGCTTTATTGCTGAATGATTAATTCCTAATTTTTAAATAAATTTTTTATGCCTATTCGTAATATTACCCATGAAGTATTTTACATTAACTTTTCTTTAATAAAAAAGTTACAAAATCTGCTATACGGCAGTATGAGAATCGTACTAAGTTTTCAGCGACCCATTATGACCTTAATCAAAAATACGTTAAGAAATGATGTAAAACAGACATCCAAAATGAATGAAATTATAAAACAGTAAACAGACAAATTAGTATGCTCCTACAAATAAAAATACTTTAGGAAAACTAAAATTGAGCATACATTAATTTGTCATCGTCTGTTTTATAGCATTTTAGTGTTTTTGATTACAGTCTTGACCCCTGTCTGCCGGCAGGCAAGTTTGGTTACCTTTGTGTCAAGACAAAGGTAAAAAAATACAAACTGAAATTACTTAGATGTCCCAAACTGTTATATTAAAGCATAAATTATTGGTATAAAAACGAATAGCCATAAAATTTTTCTATCCAACTAAATTGCTATCTTTGAAATCCATGAAAAAAACACTTTTAATTGCAGGCTCAAGTGGCTTAGTAGGAAATCAACTGCTACAACTAATGCTTGAAAATAATTCCGTAGCAAAAGTTTATACTTTGGTACGAAAAACTCAGCAGATAAATCATCCTAAATTAGAAGAAATAATTTTTGATTTTAACGATAATAACGCCTACCAAAATCTTCCTAAAATAGATGCTACCTTTTGTTGCTTAGGTACAACTATTAAAAAAGCAGGTTCGCAGCAAAAATTTGAACAAGTAGATTTTCAGTATCCTTTGCAATTAGCCAAAAACACTAAATCTTCAGCTTTTAGTATCATTAGTGCCATGGGAGCAGACAGCCATTCCAGTATTTTTTATAATAAAATAAAAGGTAAATTGGAAGACGAATTAAAAAAACTTAATTTTGACACCTTAAATATTTTTCAGCCTTCATTATTAGTAGGAAATAGAGCAGAACATAGATTAGGCGAAAGTATAGCCATAGCTATAATGCCTAAATTAGATTTTCTATTAGTAGGCGGGCTAAAAAAATATAGAAGTATAAAAGCAGAAAATGTGGCTAAAGCCATGTTAAAAGCTACAATTGATAATTTAAAATCTAAAACATACACCTCAGATGAAATTCAAGCTTTGGCTGATAACTATATTAATAGTTAGTTGTATTACCGCAAAAGGACAGTTGAAATATGTAGATAACGATTCTGCCAGCTTTTTAAAATTAATGATAGTTGGAGATGTTACTTTAACCAAAGAAATTTTAAATTCTTCTTATTCTGAAAAATCTAAAACCTACGATTTTCAACACGTTTTTCATTACATACGCCCTATTTTAAACTTAGGCGATATAGTGATAGGAAATGCAGGCAACTCTTTTGGCATAGACAGCAATTTTTTAGACGGCAAAACCAATAATGCTCCCAGCGAATACGGTATAGCTTTAAAATATGCCGGATTTAATTTTTTAATGAATGCCAATAGTGCCGCTGTTAATCAAGATATAGAGCCTTGGCTGGCAAATAAAAAATATTTAGATAGCCTTCATATCAATCAAATAGGCTCTTTTGAACACGACAAAGATAGAAGACAAAGAAACCCTACGCTTATAAAAAAAGACGATATAACTGTAGCCTTTTTAAACTATATGGATCCACTTCCCTATTACACAGGAGTATCACCCGTAGTTAACGGTGTGCAAGAGGATATTATAAAAAAAGACATACTGCGAGCTATAAACAATGGTGCTGAGTTTATAATAGTTTATTTAAACTGGGGTAATGAATATCAGAGTAGAGAAAACGTAAATCAAAAAAATCTGGCAGATATTTGTTTAAATGCAGGAGCAGATATGGTAGTGGGTTCTGGACCAAATACCGTACAAAACGTAAGCGTTAGTGGCGAAATATTGGCAAACAGAGTAAAGAAAAACATAGTGTTATATTCATTAGGCGATTTTGTAAGCACCTCTACAGAACCTTTATTTAACAGCTCATGCATAATAGAAATAGTACTTAAAAAAGATAAAAAAACAAATACGGTAGAAATAGAAGACGATGGATTTATAAGCACATACACCGCCATGTACGAAGACGGAAACAAAACAAGATATGCCATAATGCCCGTTTCGCAGGTAGAAAAAAGCAATATAAACGTGCCTATAAGTGCTACAGAAATACACTGGATGAGAAGTGCAGCCGAAAAAGTAAGAAGAAAATTTAGTGGAGCTATTGATGAAATAGAATACGAAATAAATGATGAAATTATAGACGATGTAGCCGAAGTGCTAACCGTAACCAGAAGACCGCTAAACGAAAGCAAAAATTTCAGATTAGAAATTAACAATCACCTACTTTCAGCTTCAAATGTAGAAGACAATGAAGAAGATATAGCCAGCGAGCCTATATATAATGAAGGGATTATTTACAAAGTTCAGTTTTTAAGTTTAAGAAGAGAAATTCCTATAGATACAGAGTATTACAAACATCTTAGAGGATACGAAACCTACAAAGAAGGCGATTATTACCACTATGTAATAGGCAATTTTAAAAACTTAAAACGTGCTAATGACTTTTGTTTAGATGTAAAAAGAAACGGGCATAAATATGCTTATGTAGTAGCTTTTGAAAATGGTGTTAAGGTAAAATAACACACAAATAACTAACCAACAATGAATGGCATAATAGACAGAGGAAATACCAAAACTAAAATTTTTGCATTCAACAAAGATGTTCTTATAAAAAGACACAGTTTTTTTAATGAGGAAGAACAATACATAATTCAAACCATAAAATCTTTTAGTTTTGATAGAGGAATAATATCAAGTTCAGCAAATATTTCTGATACTTTACAAATGGCTACGCATTATTTTGTTAAAATGAGTCATGAAATAAAATTGCCTATAAAAATTAACTATAAAACTCCCGAAACTTTAGGTACAGATAGAATAGCTTTAGCTGTGGGAGCAAACACACTTTACCCCAATAAAAACTGCCTGATAATTAGTGCCGGAACTTGCATAACTATTGACTTAATAGACCAAAACAATACCTACCAAGGAGGCATAATATCTCCGGGTTTGACAATAAGATTACAATCTTTACATACCTTTACCGACAAATTGCCGTTATTAAACCTAAAAAAAGAAGGTAGTTTCCCCATTATTGGAAAAACTACTAAAGAAAGTATGGAAAGTGGAATTTACAATGGAGCTTTTGCAGAAATTAATGCTACAATTGATAATTTTAGGCTTAATTTTGAAGATTTAACAGTATTATTAACTGGTGGAGATATGAAAATGTTTGAATTAAATACTAAAAATAAGATATTTGCCGAACAAAATTTACAAGCCATAGGCCTAAATAGAATATTAAACTATAATGCAGAGTAATTTTAAAACCCTTGTCTATACAATTATATTGGTTGTTTTAGGCAGTACATCATTTGCCCAAACCTTTTCGCCACACAGCCGTTTTGGCATAGGCAATATGTTCAATCCTGTGTTTTCAGCCAATAAAGCAATGGGTGGAATTTCTGCCGGATATACCAACAGCCGAGAAATTAATTATTTAAACCCTGCCTCTTATGCAGCAATGCAATACACTAATTTCAATATAGGCTTACAAATGTATGGCAATACTATTTCATCAGATTCTGCTCAAATAGCAGGAAGCGTAAATGGAGGAATAAATAATGTAGCCTTAGGTTTTCCGGTTATTATGAACCATTGGGGAATGGCATTTGGCTTAACACCTTTTAGCTATAAAAAATACAATTATAGCAATACTTTAACAGACGATGGGACAAGCTATACCTACAATAATTTAGGAAAAGGCTCTACATACAAAGTATTTTGGGGAAATGGATTTGAATACAAAAATTTCAGATTTGGAGTTAATGCAGGTTTCGTTTTTGGTGGTTTAGACGAAAGTCAAGAGATTTTATTAAAAGACACCACTAGCAATATTAACACCTCTGTACACAATGAGCTAAATTTAAAAGATTTTACAGCAGATTTTGGAGTGCAATACACTTTTAAAATAAGCAAATTAGAAAATCAAGATAAAGATAAAATTCCTGTTTATATGACCGTGGGAGCTTACGGTGCTCCACCTATAAACATAAAAAGTGCACATTCAAAATATAATATTTCCAGCAAAACAGACCCTTATACTCAAGAGCAATATCCTATAGATTCCGCTTCGGGAGGATTTTATAATCAAAAAGTGCAAACAAAATTACCGGCATATTTTGGTTTAGGGTTTACCATAGGCAATGAATTGTGGTGGACAGCAGGAGCAGATTTCCATTTTGAAAATTGGAAAAGCTACAATAGCAAAATTAATAATACGCCACTAAATAATTTATGGCAATTAAAAATAGGTGGCGAAATAAAACCCGATTTTAGAAGTAATAATTATGCAAAACAAGTCAATTATAGGCTGGGAGCACAGTTCGGAAAATCGTATGTAACCCACGCTGGCAAAGGCGTTCCCGAGTTTGGCATGACATTTGGATTTGGATTACCGTTAGGTAAAGTTACCGGCAGTGGCTCAAGAAACAAAATAAACTTAGCCATGGAGATAGGCAGAAGAGGAATAGCCGATATCAATACTTACAAAGAAAATTATTATAAATTAACCCTTACCTACGCTTTAAGCGATAGATGGTTTATAAAACGAAAATTTGATTAAGATGAAAACAATGAAAAAAATATCAATAGTAGCCTTTATACTTGGATTTGCATTTAACACGCAAGCCCAAGATGCAAAAGCAAGAGTTCAATCAATAATAGATGCCGTAAGTAAAAACTGTGGAGGACCAACTTATGGAGCAGACAGCGTGAGAACAATTACCAATATCTCATTATACCGTGAGTTTAAAAAGCAAGGCGATGACCAAAAAGACCTTGCTACAAAACTAAAGTATTATAAAGATGCCTATCCGGGCTGGAAATATGCTTATTATCATGCTCCTGGTGCTAAAGTATATTTGCACTACGATGCAAAAGATATATACGAAGCACTTTTAGAAGCAGAAACAAACGAAGACAGAAAAAGAGCTTATGAAGATACGCTACTTTCTATCTACGATATAAGAATGAACTGTTTTGGAAAATCTGCCGACCTTACCATGCGTAAAGCTTTTGACTGGTATAAATATAGAAATGACGGAAATGAAGCATTAGTATATGAAATGTTTAAAAACACCGTAAAAGCTTTTGATGAGGAAGAAGGAACAAGCAAATTAGACATCAGTTCAGCATTTTTAGTACCTTATATGTATATGGCTATAAAAGTAAATAAAGGTGCAAAAACCATAGATGAAGAAGAAGTGTTTGATGTATTTGACCAAATAAACGATATAGCAGACTACAATATGCAAAAAGGCAATGATGTAGGAAAATACAAAGGAGCTTCAGATAAAGTGTTTGACTTTATGGAAAAATATGGCTACTTAGATCCTACAACTATTGGCAATTTAGCTACTAAAAAATACAATGCAGACCCTAACAGTTTATCTACTCAAATAAAAGTATATAAAATGCTTAAAGCTGCAAAACTGTATGACCACGAGTTATTTTTCCCTGTAGCAGAAAAAGTGTATGAGCAACAACCAAGTTCTGCTTTAGCTACTTTCTTAGCTAAAAAAGCAAGTGAAAATGGCAATTACTCAAAAGCTATAAAATATATACAAGAAGCTAATGAAAGTGAAACCGATGCTAACACAAAAGCACAAAACTTGCTTACTATAGCTCAGTTTTATCAAGCAAAAGGCGATTTTAGCTCAGCAAGAACCTACGCCAATAAAGCAGCAGATATGCGTGGCGGCTGGGGCGACCCTTACATTTTAATAGGAAGATTGTATGCTGCAAGTGGCTCTAAATGTGGCCCCGGCACAGGCTGGGATAGCCAAGTAGTAGTATGGGCAGCTATAGACCAATGGAACAAAGCTAAAAATATAGACCCAAGTGTAGCTACAGAAGCTCAAAACCTAATAAATAAATACTGGCAGTATATGCCTTCAAAATCTGACATATTCTTACGTCCAGATGTAACAGAAGGCGGTTCTTATTCAATAGGTTGCTGGATGGGCGTAACTACAACAGTAAGATCAAGTGATTAATAAAGTATTAAAAATGCTAAATAAATTTAACTTACCGATAGCACTCAAAAGCTATCGGTTTGTTGTTTTTATACTTTTGCTCTTCTTATGGGCTTGCACCAATGATTTAGAAGAAGTAAAAGAAGTAACCAGCGAAAAATTTGTAAGCATAGAAAAAGGCGAAGATGTAAGCATACTATTTACCGAAGATGCCGTGCCTACCATAAAAATAGAAGGCCCTACGGCTATAAGGTACGCTTATTTGCCACCCGATACACCTTACACCGAATTTCCAGATGGACTTAAACTTTATGTTTACGACCAAGAGGGAAAAATAGAAAGTACTTTAAGTGCCAATAAAGGTACAATGGGAGATAATAGCGATAACTTAGAAGTAACCGGAGATGTGCAAATAGTTAATAGCAAAGGAGAAAAATTAAATGCCGAAAAATTATTTTGGAATAAAACTGATAAAAAAATACGCTCCGATGAGTTTGTAAAAATATATACAAATGATGAAGTTATATACGGTACTGGTTTTGAGGCAGATGAGAACTTTACAAACTACGTGATATATAATATAAAAGGCGTAGTAAAAGTACGAGATGGCTCATTTTAAGATTACTTAACAACAAAAAATTAAGTTATGTGCCATTTATCACACAGAAATAAAAAAATGGTTGTACCTTTGACTTATTAAGTAGATAGTGAGTTAGGTTTTATACTTAACGAAATACTTTTTCATAATTGGTTAGTTACAATAAGCCTTAGACGCAATGTCTAAGGCTTATTGGTTTTTAGTAGGCACGTATAATTCTATATTCCCTTAAAAATTAATAATTATTAGCCTACAATTATTTAATAACCTTTACCTTTGCAGTAAATAAAAAAAGGAAAAAAATGTCAAAATACGATGTTGCAATAATTGGTTCAGGCCCTGGTGGATATGTTGCCGCTATTAGATGTGCTCAATTAGGATTTAAAACCGCTATAATTGAAAAATATAACACTTTAGGAGGCACTTGTTTAAATGTAGGGTGCATTCCAAGCAAAGCTTTGTTAGATAGTTCAGAGCATTATCATAAAATGCAACACGAATTTGCAGAACACGGCATAGAAGTAAAAGGTAGTAGCATTGATTTTAAAAAAATGATAGATAGAAAAAGTGCTGTGGTAAAACAAACTTGCGATGGCGTTGCTTTTTTAATGAACAAAAATAAAATTGATGTAATAACAGGCATAGGTTCGTTTAAAGATAAAAACACCATAACTATAAATGGCAAAGACGAAATTAAAGCAGATAAAATTATCATAGCCACAGGTTCAAAACCCGTAGAATTACCCTTTGCTAAATTTGACAAAAAACGCATTATTTCTTCTACAGAAGCTTTAGCTTTATCAGAAATTCCAAAGAAATTTGTCATTATCGGAGGTGGAATTATTGGTTTAGAATTAGGCTCAGTGTATCATCGCTTGGGTAGCGAAGTAACGGTAATAGAATATGCCGACAGATTAACACCTACCATGGATAGCGACATTAGCAAAGAGCTGAAAAGATTTTTAAGCAAACAAGGAATGAAGTTTGAATTAAGCACAAAAGTTACTGATGTGAGTGCTAAAGGAAAAACTGTAACTGTAAAAGCTGAAAATAAAAAAGGCGAAGCAGTTGAGTACACAGGCGATTATTGCTTAGTAGCAGTGGGCAGAAAACCTTATACCGAAGGTTTGGGGCTTGAAAATGTAGGCTTAAAAACAGATGAAAGAGGAAGAATTTCTACTAATGAAAAACTACAAACAGCTGTAGAAAATATATACGCAATAGGCGATGTAGTAAAAGGAGCTATGTTGGCTCACAAAGCCGAAGAAGAAGGCGTTTATGTAGCAGAAATAATGGCGGGACAAAAACCACATATTCATTACAATTTAATTCCCGGTGTATGCTATACGTGGCCGGAAGCGGCAAGTGTAGGAGCTACAGAAGAGGAGCTGAAAGAGCAAAAAATTGACTACAAAACAGGCAAATTTCCATATAGAGCCTTAGGGCGTGCCAGAGCAAGTATGGATTTAGACGGTTTTGTTAAAATATTAGCCAATAAAGAAACAGATGAAATTTTGGGCGTTCATATAGTAGGAGCCCGTGCTGCCGATTTAATAATGGAAGGCGTAGTAGCTATGGAATACCGTGCCAGTGCAGAAGATGTTTGCCGTATGAGCCACCCTCACCCTACATACAGCGAAGCATTTAAAGAAGCCTGTTTTGCGGCTACGGCAGATAGAGCTATGCATATTTAATAGACGTAAGATTTAAGACATAAGATATAAGACGTAAGATATAAGACGTAAGATTTAAGACTTATATATATTCCAAAAAATAATTTCACATTCCATAATACCCCACCTGAAAAGGAGGGGAAGAAGGGGTGGTTTTTATAAATGTATGTGAAATTATTTTTGGGTGCAGTATAAATAAAATATAAAAACAATTTCTGTCTAAAATGAAAATTTACCCTATCCTTTTACTTGGTTTACATCAGGCATTGCAAGAAGCTTTATTTACGGATGCTTATGCAGACAAAGTATTGGAAAAAACATTTAAAGCCAATAAAAAATGGGGAAGTAAAGACCGAGCTTTTATTGCGGAATCTTTCTATGATATTATACGCTGGAAAACCAAACTTGAGTTTTATATGAATGAGGAAATAAACCCTCAAAATGTATATAAACTAATGGCAACGTATCTTTTGCTTACTTATAACAGTCTGCCTCCTTTCGGTGAATTTAAAAATATAGATACAGAATTTTTAAAAAATAGATTTAGTTTACCTATTGAAAATCCTGCTATTAAACACGCTGTTCCACAATGGCTATACACCAAAGTAGCAGAAGCCTACCCTAATCAAGTAGATGAAATTTTTGAAGCCTTAAACGAACAAGCTGAAGTATATTTAAGAATAAATACACTAAAAACCTCAAAAGAAAACACTATAAATGCTCTTTTAAAAGAAGATATTGAAGCTAAAAGCGTAGCAAATTACCCTAATGCTATAATGCTTACTCACAGGAAAAACGTATTTAGAACTCAGGCTTTTCAAAATGGTTGGTTTGAAGTTCAAGATTTGTCATCTCAGTTGGTAGCTTCTGCATTAGCCGTAAAAGAAGGCATGCGGGTAATAGATACTTGTGCCGGTGCAGGTGGAAAAACACTTCATTTGGCTTCATTAATGAAAAACAAAGGTCAAATTATAGCATTAGATATTCATGAATGGAAATTAAAAGAACTTAAACGCAGAGCTAAAAGAGCGGGTGCTCATAATATAGAAACCCGAGTAATTGAATCATCAAAAACTATAAAACGCCTATATAACGGTGCTGATGCCATATTAATAGATGCCCCGTGCAGTGGTTTAGGTGTACTAAAACGCAACCCCGATGCCAAGTGGAAACTGAACACCGATTTTATAGAAAGAGTAAAAAAAGAGCAAGCTGAAATTTTAAATAAATACAGTAAAATTGTAAAAGAAAATGGCACTTTAGTTTATGCCACATGCTCCATACTACCAGAAGAAAATGAACTTCAAGTTCAAGATTTTTTAGCTAAAAACAACAATTTTAAGCTTGAAAATGAACAAATAATTTTACCCAATAAAACAGGCAATGACGGTTTTTATATTGCTAAGTTGAATAGAATTAGCTAATCAAACAACAAATTCACTAACTCCCTATTTAGCTATCCCAAACTCTTTGCAACTTTACACTAAAATAAAACGGAAGCTGTCATAGCGGAAATTTGGAACAAAGTGGAAAATTGTCCGCTATCTTATTATTTATCTAATCGTCTCGTCCTAAAAGGGTGTCAGTTCTGCCAATGCATATAACAGTCTGTTTTGAGCACCTTCTTGCGAGCCAAATATGGAGTGTGTTATCTTGCCATTTTTATCAAATAATAACCAATGAGGTGTTCCTTCTGCACTAAAGTGATGATAATTTATGGCGTCTTCATCTAAATAAATGGGAAATGGAGCTTTGCTTTCGGTAAATATATCCATTATTTCTTGCTGCGTAAAAGGCATAGAAGCAAACTGAACATGCACTACTACTAATTTAACATTAGGGTTTTCTTGGCTCAACTTATAGGCTAAAGGTAAAGCTCGCCCTGTGCACCCCAAGCAGGATGTGCTGTAAAACAATACCAATATGGGCTCACCTTTGTAGGCTTCTAATGGATTAAATGAATCTCCCGAAAATGTTTTTAAATCTTGTTTAAACTTTGGCATAAAAATATTATTTCATGTATAATACTGATTAGAAAGATATAATAGTCCAATAAGGCATAAGCCAATATTGTACTAAATGCATTAATTTAACAATATAAAACCCAAAACAGTTTAGATTATTTTGCATTAACAATTAGTATTATAAATATTACCTTTGCATAAACATATACCCCATTATGCAATATTGGAAAAAACTTACCCAAGAGCAGCGTAAGTCAAGAATAGAAAAGGCACTTCAAAAAAATGTAAATTTTTCTAACGATGCTTCTTTAGGTTATCCTGCTTCAAAGTTAGATAACAAAGTATTTTATGACGATGCCCCGTTTTTAAAGGATGCTCCCACACTTAAAACCTATGTAGCCAACCCCAATAATATAGGCTGTCATACCTATGGTACATCAGAAAAAGCATTTAGTGGCACGCAAGAAATAGAAAAAGAGGTGCTTAATGTGCTGGCGGTAGATATTTTTAAAATAAAAGAAAATGAATTTGATGGTTATATTGCTCCCGGTGGCACTGAAGCCAATATACAAGCCCTATGGATTTTTAGAAATTTGTTTTTTAAAAAGTATAAAGCCAATTCTAATGAAATAGCTATTTTAGCCTCAGAAGATACGCATTATTCTATTCCTAAAGGTTCAAATTTGCTACAAATAGAATGGTTAAAAATACCTGTAGATTTTAGCACCAGAGAAATACAGAAAAATAAATTAGATGAAATAGTAAAAGAAGCTATTAAAGCAGGTAAAAAATATTTTATGGTGGTTGCCAATATGGGAACTACCATGTTTGGTTCTATTGACAATCCTGATATTTATACCGAAATATTAGAAAAACACAAAGCTGTATATAAACTCCATATTGACGGTGCTTATGGTGGTTTTATTTATCCATTTAGCAATAGAAACTCAAAAATAAACTTTAGCAATCCTAAAATTAGCTCTATAACTATAGATGCACATAAAATGCTACAAGCACCTTATGGTACAGGTGTTTTTATTTGCCGAAAAGGCTTAATAGAAAATGTATTAACCAAAGAAGCGGAGTATGTAGAGGGTATGGATTTAACCTTGTGTGGTAGCCGTTCGGGGGCTAATGCCGTAGCCGTTTGGATGATATTATTTACTTATGGACCTTATGGGTGGAGAGAAAAAATAAGTATTTTGCAAATGCGTACACAGTTTTTATGCGAAGAATTAGACCGTTTGAACATAAAATATTTTAGAGAACCCAATATGAATATTGTTACTATTAGCTCAAAAGGAATACCTATAGCAGTTGCAGAAAAATATGATTTAGTGCCACAGCAACACAACGATAAAAACCAATGGTATAAAATAGTGCTTATGGATCATGTAGAAATAGACCACCTAACTACTTTTGTAGAAGATTTGAAGAAAAATATGTGATTACCCTTCGCCTACAAAAAATACACGTTTTACTCTTTCAGAAACATTACAGAGCACTTCGTAAGGAATAGTGTTTATTTGTTGAGCTATTTCTGATGCACTTATATTTTCTCCAAAAATTTCTGCCACATCCCCTTCTTTAGCTTCGGGTATGTCGGTTACATCTACCATGGTCATATCCATGCAAATATTACCGATAATAGGAGCTTTTTTGCCTTGTATAAAAACATTGCCCACACCATTGCTTAATAATCTATTTAGTCCGTCAGCATAACCTATAGCTATGGTGGCTATAGTAGAATCTTTTTGAGCAATACCTTTTCTGCCATAGCCTACGGTTTCGCCTTTTTTTAAATGCTTAACCTGCGAAATTTTTGTTTTAAGTTTAGTAACGGTTAGTAGTTGTTCTTGCATTTCGGCATTAAAACCATACATGCCTATGCCTAATCTAACCATGTCAAACTGTGCTTCTTTAAAACGGCTAATGCCACTGCTGTTTAAAATATGTAATAGCGGTTTATAGCCAAGTCCCTTAATAAGTTGTTGGCTTATTTTTTCAAAAGTGTTAATTTGCTGTTGGGTAAAATCATCTTTTTCAGCTTCGTCAGATGCCACTAAATGAGAGTATATAGACTGAACTTTTATATGTTTATTAGATTTTAAATCGTTTATTAATTGTTCAATATTTTGCTCTTCAAAACCCAAGCGTTTCATGCCTGTATCTATATTAAGGTGTACAGGATAAGATGTTTCTAACTTAAAATTTTTAATAGCATTAGTAAAAGCTTTTAACAAAGAGAAACTATAAATTTCGGGTTCTAATTTATATCTAACTATAGCATTAAAACTTCTTTCCTCAGGATTAAGCACCATAATGGGCGTTTTTATTCCTGCTTTGCGTAGCATTATACCTTCATCGGCATAGGCTACACCAAAATAACCCACTCTGTTAAATTCTAATAATTTGGCTATTTCTACCGAGCTGGCACCATAAGAAAAAGCTTTAACCATAGCCATTATTTTAACATTAGGTTTTAGCGTAGCCGCAAAAACTTTATAGTTGTGTAAAATAGCATTTAAGTCAATTTCTAATATGGTGGCATGTGCTTTTTCTTCTAAATAAGCACTTATTTTTTCAAACTCAAATTTTCTTGCTCCTTTAAGTAGCACATTTTCCGTATTAAAATCTGCATCGCTTACTTTGGTTAAAAAACTATCGGTGTCTTCATAAAAGTGTAAGCCGTTTTTAAAATCTTCTTGTTTAAATAAAAACTTATGCTGCATTAAATTTTTGCCAATGCCTATAAAGCGGTCTATTTTATTTTGAACAAGTAAATCATTTATTGCGGTGTATAAATCTACTCCCGACATGCCACTTTGCAAAATATCGGATAAAATAACCGTGTGGTTTTGGTTGTTCTTTTGCTGATTTAAAAAATCTATAGCAATTTTTAGCGAGTCAATATCAGAATTATAGCTATCATTAATTATAATACAGTTGTTAATCCCATTTTTTTGTTCTAAACGCATTTCTATACGTTGTAGCAATTTTAAACGCTTGTTTATAGTTTTTTGATTATAACCCAAATGCAACATAAGCACCACTCCGTGCATGGCATTTTGAATGGATGAAGTATCGGAAAAAGGAAGTTTTATTTTATAATCTTCTTTTTTGTAGGTTAAATAATAAATAGTTCTCTTTCCTCTTTCCTCACTTAATTTTATTTTTATTTGAGCTTCGTCATTAAAACCCCAGTCTAATAAATCGGGCGTATTTTCTAAGGCGGTATCGTTTCCAAAAGCTTCAGTTATGGCACTGTGCACGGGTTTTATATCGCTGTTGTAAATTAAAGTTTTGGCTCGCACAAAAAGCTTTAGTTTCTCTTTTATTTTATGAAATTGGTTAATAAAATTTTCGCTGTGTGCAGAACTAATAGTAGTAAAAATGCCAATGGTAGGCTGTATTATTTTTTCAAGTTGTTGCATCTCGTCCGGTTCAGAAATGCCCGCTTCAAAAATGCCAAAATTATGTTCTTTTTTCAATCCCCAAACAGAAAGCGGCACACCCAACTGGGAATTGTAAGACTTTGGACTTCGGCAAATATTATAGTCTTCTTGAAGCAACTGGTGGCACCATTCTTTTACTATAGTTTTTCCATTAGAACCCGTTATAGCCAGCACAGGAATTTTAAAATGACTGCGATGAAAAGCCGCTAATTTTTGAAGGGCAACTAAGCTGTTTTTTACTTCTACAAAATTTACATCTTTAAGTTTTTCAAGCTCTTCGGTATGTTCTACCACAAAGTTTCTAACGCCTTTTTCATATAAATCAGCTATAAAGTGATGCCCGTCTGAAAGTTTTCCTTTTATAGCAAAAAAAAGGGTATTAGCTCCGTTTCTCACTTTTCTACTATCATAAAGTAAATGCGAAATATGTGCATCGGCATTTTCAAAATGCCACTTGCCGGCAATGGCTTGTTCTATTTGTTTAATGTTATACATATAAGTTTTTCACAACTATCTGAAACTTGAATAAAAAAGTGCCTAAGAATACTTTATATTTTGAAAAATGCCGACACATTTTCAAATTTGGTATTATTCAAACGTTCCAAAAATACAAATAATATCAATTGTTAATACAAAATAATCTAAACTATTTTTTATTTCAACGAAGTACCCAAAACCACATTTTTCTTTATAACTTTTTTCTTGCCCGATTCATTAAATAATTCAAACACAATAATATAAATACCAACATCCGCTTTTTCAAAGTTGTTGTTTGTACCGTTCCATTGCCATGTGTTATTTGTGCCTAAAAGTTGGTTTTGTGCCAGCAGTTTTACCTTTCGCCCTAAAGCATCATATACCGTTATGTCTGCCACTTCGCCTACAGTGGCATTATTATAACTTATAAGGCAAAAATCATTATATCCATCTTCATTTGGAGTAAAAACCTCTGGTTCTACGCTTATATTGTCTGCTTGATTTACATTAAAAGCTTGAGAATTTTGAGCAGTAGGTGTTGCATAGTTATAAGTGCGTGCCGCACTATGCCAGTTATTTTTATCGTTTGTAGGTTCAGTTGCCTGTATGCGTTCTAAACTTACTCCATCTTGCACATCAAGCAATTCAAAATGCCAAGATTTATCGTAGTATAAAGAATCAAACCAGACGCCATTTTTTTGTTTTAAAACAGCTATACTTTTATCGTCATTAAAATTAGGTAAACGGCACTCATAAAGCCAACCGGGATTAGCTACATAATGCAATTCTTGTAGCAAAGCAGTATCTAAAGTAAGAACGGTATAGCTACCGGGCATCAATCTTATTTTGTCAATAAATAATGAATCTGTTAATAGCTGAGGATTATTGCCATCGTATTCTAAAACCTCTAAGCCTAATACTTCAAAAGCTGTGTTTTGAGTATTATAAATTTCTAAAAAATCAATACCTCCACTTACGGGATTAAATAGAATTTCATTAATAATTAAATCTCCTTTTTGAGGTGTTTGGTATAAAAAGAAACTGTCGGTAGTATTGGGCAAAACATTGTTAAAACAATCTTGTAAGTTGGATAATTGAAGTACATACGGCTGTCCTGTTTGAAGTGGCTGAGCTAAGTGCACGGTAAGTGTATTTGTACTGCTAATGTAAGCTTGTTCTACTCCATTGTTAAGCACATTAACATTTTGAGTGCCAATATTTTGTGCTTCAGTATTTAAACTAACTAATAATGTAGTATCATTGTCTATAATTATATCTTGTATAGTTATTGGTGTAGATGAAAAACTATAGTTTACTACACTATTTTCCGTGCCGGGAGTTGCCCCTGATGTATTAAAAGAGGGAAACCAATTATAAAAAGGTGTACATATTTCATCGGTAAAAATTCTTTCTAAACTATAGCCACCATTTTTCTTTTGGTTGCCCACGCTATCCGTTTCGTTTCTATACCAATCTACTTTATAAGAAACGCTATCTATCAATACATCATAGGTGTTGAATATTTTTAAATTATCGCCACTATTATTTAAAGAAGGAAAGTTGGGAACGCCTACCGTTTTTCCAAATAAACTATAATCGGATTCGGCAGTAGTTTTGCATAATAATAAAAAGTTGTGGGGCAAAATAGTATCGTAGGGAATAAGTACTGTATCTGAGGCATCGGCAAATTTCCAATTATTGAGAAAAATGGTGTCAGAAGATACATTTTTTAACTCTACAAATTCAAAAGCAGGCATACCAAAACTTGGAGTTTCATCTGCATAAATTTCGTTGATTATTACATTGTGAAATGGCGTATTTATAACTTGAAAATTAAATGTTGTATCTAAGGGATTATTGCTTTCATCTTCTGTATGAATAGTTATTTGATTATTTGTGCTAAAAAATTGATTAAAATTTAAAAGCAATTCGTTTCCATAATACAAAATGGATAAAGGGTTTAAAGTGCTGTTGAGCAAATAATTAGCATTATTTATGGCGGTTATGCTATCTAAAACTTCGTCAAAATAAAAAGAAACGCTTTGTAGAGAATTAATGGAGTGAGCAATTAATTTAGGCGGAGAATTATCAACATAAATCTGCGAAGTAACATTAAAATCATCAAACCAAAATTTATCTGAGCGAGTAGCGGTATAATCACAAAACACACCAAAATATGAAGAACTCATATAGGTGTTATCAAATGCTGTTCCTTGGCTAAAATAGCTATTCAAAGCAGAAGATGTGTCAACAAATAATTCAAAATTGCCTAAGTTATCTCTGTCTATTTTTACTTTCATTTCATTTACAGAAGCGTTGGTTAAGCCATCTGTCCCATCAATAATGTTAGTGGTATTTGTTCCGTCTTGTCGGTATAAGCTAATTTCATCGGCAGTATTGCCTATCATTATAAAATAGCCATTTAAAGCTTGTTTTAAATTGTCATTATTGCTCATTAAATACACTAAAGCTTTGTTGCTACTTGAAGGATTAAAATCTAATTTCACATAAAATTCCCAAAAACCATTTATTGCCCCTTGAGATGCTGTGCTTAAAAAACTTTCGGCAGTATTAGCAGGAGCATTTAAGTGTAATTTTTCATTGGTATCTATTTCAAAACTGTCGGTGTTGCCTATCCATGGCGGATTTGAGTTAAAATTTCCATCAGAAAAATTGTCTTGAAATTGACAAAATAAACTTATAGGAAGCAAAAAAAGAAGAACACTCAAGAATTTCATATAATAAATTTATAGAAAGTTTTTGAGTAAAGCAAATTATATAGTGTTTAATTAATATTAAAATGCGTTATGAGCTTAAAAAGACTTCATTTTTTTTGACAAATGTGCATTTGAAATGCAGATTTGCACACTTTTTATTATTTTGCTATATAATTGTCAAAAAATAAAGTGATAAAATATTCGCAAAAGTTCACTAAAAAAACAATTCAATTGTACTATAAGACTATTTATAGTACAATCTCTGCTTCTGCCTTATTGGACTATTATATATTCCTAATCGGTATAAAAAAACGGGAGCAATTTTAATTGCTCCCGTTTTTATTATATTCTTTTATTGTTTCAAATCTTATCTAAATAACGATACCGTTCCTGAAACAATAAATTCTTGGTCGTCTAAAGTTTTAACTCTTACAATATAGCTATAAGCATCTACTGGCTGGTCTTCTCCTTTAAACTTACCGTCCCATCCATGGTTTGTTTGTCCTACTTCGCTATGAACCATTTCTCCCCATCTGTTATAAACTCTCATTTCTATTTCCGGGAAATATTGGCTCGTTACCACTCTAAATATATCGTTTATATTATCATTGTTAGGTGAAAACGCATCCGGTATCATTAATTGGTCTTGGGTTAATCCTAAAACATAAACGGTAATAGTTGTTTCATTAACACAGCCGTTAGCATCTGTTATTTGTACAGAATAAGTTGTTTCATCTAATGGAGAAACGGTGTAAGTACTTCCATTTTGAACACCATCCCATACAAATGAACCACTACCAATAGCTTCTAATATAGATTGGTCGCCAGGATAAATAGAGTCTGGTGTAGCCGTAGCATCTATACTTGGCGTAGGATTAATTAATACAGATACTGAAACGGTATCTTCACATCCTTGAGTATTACCAATTACGGTATAAGTAGTAAATCCTACATTTTGTATAAAGGCTACTCCATTTTCTACATTATTATTGTCCCAAATATAAGTTGTAGCTCCAGAAGCTGTTAATGTTACTGCTGTGCCTTCGCAAAGTGTATCGTTAGGTGTAATATTTACATCTACTTGCGGTTGAGATAAAACAGTAATACTTATTGTATCGGCACTTTGGCAGTTTGTAGCGGTATTAGTACCTGTAACAATATAATCTTGTGTTCCCACATTTTGACTAAATGGATTACCGTCTAATACTCCGTTAGTCCATAAGTAATTATCTGCATTCCCTGAACCAAATAATGTAACATCATTTATTTCGCAAATGGTGTCATTTGGAGCGGCATTAGCTACAACCGTTGGCAATGGATTTACCACTATAGTTAATGATGCTGAGTCTTGACAACCGTTTACGTCTGTACCTGTTACCGTATAAACAGTACTTCCTACAGACGGTGTAAATGCTGTTCCATTTTGTACAGTAGGATTCCAACTATAAGTGTCAGCACCTCCACCAGTCAATATTATTTGAGTACCAAAACAAACATTATTATCAGATGTGTTAGCTGTTACGTTTGGTGTTGGATTTACGGTTACCGTTACGGTATCTCTATTTGTACATCCAGTAGAAGTGTCTGTTCCTGTAACATAATAATCGTGAGTTCCTACCGCTGGTGCAAAATAAACACTGTCTTGATACCCATTATCCCACGTATATATATCTGTTCCTGTTCCAAATAAATAAATAGAATCTCCATCACAAATTTCAATATCAGAGGCATTCGCCACTACTGAAGGTAATGGATTTACTACTATGGTAATTGAATCGCTATTTTGGCAAGTAGTATTTACATCTGTAGTAGATACTATGTATTGTGTAGCTCCCACTGCTGGAGTAAATGCTACTCCATTCTGAATGGTTGGAGTCCAAGTGTATCCTGTAGCTAACGAGCCTGAAGCTGTTAATGTTACCGATGAACCTTCACAAACTGTATCATTAGGAGAAACATTAATTGAAATAGTAGGTAAAGGATTTACTACTAAATTAGTTGTAACTATACTATCACAGCCCGTTATTGAAGAAGCTATAGTGTCCACTGAAACCGTATCAGCAGATGGAGAAACTATTGTGCCATCAGGTAATGTATAATTATCATTATAACAAATAGTATCATTAACAGTGCTTTGCAGTTGTGGGGCGGTTAAAGTGAAGCATGCCGAGTCAATACATCCATTAGCATCAGTTGTGGTAACACAATAAGTTCCAACACCTAAATTAAATACTTCATTAGTTGTTGAAGCACTTGGGTCATCCCACAAAATACTATGAGGTGCAGCTCCTCCATCAATAAACACTCTTAGATATCCGTCTGTTGCTCCTAAACAAGTTGGATTCATAACAGAATCTATTGCTGACATAAGCGAGTCAGGTTCCGGTACTAATGCAGAAACTGTATATGTACAACCATTATTGTCTGTTACGGTTACTTCATAAGTTCCCCCTACCAAATTTACTATGGAATCACTAGTTGAAGATGTATTTAAAGTAGAACTTCCATTATCCCACACATAATCAAAAGGTGCTGTTCCACCATTAACAGAAACCGTTAAACGTCCATCAGCACTTCCATAACAGCTTACACCTCGGGTATTGCTAACATAGGCAACTAGAGATGCTGGTGTAGGATTTACTGTTGCAACAGCAGAGTCTTGACAACCCGTAGCTACGTCTGTTACCACTACAGTGTAGTTTCCTACTGCCAAACCTGTCGCTGTGGCTGTTGTTTGGTTAGCATCATCATTCCATTGATATGAATAAGTTCCGCTTCCACCTGTAGTCGTTACACTTGCTGAACCATTTGGTCCACAACTCGCATCTGTAGATGAAGTTGCTAAATCTAAATTAACAATAGACACCGTTACATAACCGGCATTAGAACATAAGCCCGAAGAGTCAACCATAGTAACATTATAGGTCGTTGTATCTGAAGGTAATGACACGACAGTAGGACTATCATTAACATCTAATCCACTACTTGGTGCCCAATTTATGGTTCCATTAGGGAGCATCCCTCCCACTGTTAAAGTAACCCCTGTTGTTGCTCCAGCACATAGTGTTGCATCAGCTGGCATTGCAATAATAGGTCTATCTTCTACATGTAGTTCTAACGTTGTTGGTATTGATAATCCACAACAACTTGTCTCAAATCTTAACTCTATTGTGTATATCCCCGGTGTCATGAAATCTATATCTTGTAAGGTTTCATAAGCTACTCCGTCATAATTGTTTGGTGTTGCTCCTCCTCCTAAATCCCAATGATATATGTAGCCTGTTCCTCCGTTTGTAGCACTAAAGTTTACATCTTCTCCTGCACATATTCTGTATGCTCCATTTACTATAGGTGCCGATGTAGTAAATGCCGGCAATACTTGTGAATCTAATAGTATGTTTGCAAAACCAGAATAATTATTGCCTGCATAACCTATATTCTTTCTACCTAATGTGCTGTATGCTGTTGTTACTGTTGAACCGGTGGCTGAACTTGGACTACTATTTGCCCCAAATGTCCAACTTCCACTTGTCGTTTGTCTAAAATCCATATTTGTAGCTGTACAAGCTATATCGTCCATAGATATGGTTGGTTGTCCAGCAAGGTTAAATGAATTTTGATTGGTTACAAATGCTGTT
Organism: Chitinophagales bacterium; assembly: GCA_020635995.1. NCBI lineage: Bacteria > Pseudomonadati > Bacteroidota > Chitinophagia > Chitinophagales > Chitinophagales bacterium. The sequence goes on from JACJYS010000002.1 coordinate 340,983, forward strand.
CCCGTTCTTTGTATTGCTTGGGTAGTTCCCGGGCTTCCTGCTAATGGTGTTGGACTTCCATTTGTATTTGAATTTCCTCCTGCTCCTGCTGCTCCTGCCGTTATATTACTTTGTATCAAATTTGTCCCTGCTCCATTTGAAAGTGCTACTAATCCTCTTGCATCTCCTCCATCTTCTGCCGGTATTGACCAATCTTGATTACCGCCCTTACCCGCTTGACTTGTATTTATTTGCGTTCTTACTAAATTATATTGGTCGCAACTGTTTAATCTTACGCCTATTACATCTACGCCCGGCTCTCCTTGAAATTCTATATTCGGATTTGTAAGTTGACTTCTCACGGTTATGTCTTGAAATCTAAATCCTGTTTGGTTACTTACTTCTATAGCCACTACTTCCGGATTTGGTCCAAACTCATTTGGTATTCCTGAACCTTGTACTATTGATGTTGTTGTTGTTGATGTAGAACGGGTTGCCGTTCTTAATATTCTCGTAGCTCCTGCTGTACTTATTTTATCCCAATTTGGTGTAGCATCATTAAAGCCTCCTTCTAAGGTTAAATAACTGGTTACTCTGTTTATTGTTGAGTCTGTTACATAATCTCCCACTGCCATTTTTATGGTCGTTCCATTACATGCTCCTATTTCCATTGCTGTTACTAAATCTAACGGGCTTGCTTTTGTGCCGTCATTTGAAGCTATGCCTGAAGGGGTTACATACAGTACATTACAGGCATTGCTTGTTGGTGCTGCCACTACTACTGTAGCTGTTGCCGTTGATGTACAGCCAAAATTTGATTCCGTTACTTCTACGGTATAGGTTGTTGTACTCGTAGCATTTACGGTTATATCTGCACTATTAGGAAATGCTCCTGGCGACCAATTGTAGGAATAACTTGAAGAATAGGTGGCACTTAAATCGGTAGGCTGTCCACTACAATTAAACGAATTAGCTGGGGTAACACTTACGTTTGGATTGGGGGCTACTCCTACGGTTACTACATCCGTTAAATCACAACCATCTGGGAAAGATGCTGTAACTTGATAATTTGTTGACGTAACTGGTGATGCCACAACAGAAGCACCCGATGTGCTTGATAAACCTGTAGCTGGCGACCAAGTATAACTTGTTGCTGTTGGTGTTGAAGTAGCTGTTAAAGTAGTAGATTCTCCAAAACATATAGTGTCATTAGGACTAACCGAAAGTGTATTAGGACTTGGTAGCACCTCAATAGTATATGTATAAGTTCCTGCCCCTACTACCGGACAAGCGTCATCTTGTACGTTTACTGTAAAAAAGTGCGTCCCTATATCTCCATTACTTGGAGTCCAACAAAACTGACCAACAGGATTAGCTGTATTATTGTTTGTAACTGTAAAATTACCTGTTGGAATTTCATTATTCCATGTCATATTAATATTATCACTTGTATTAGGGTCAGAACCATTTACATTAAAACATAACGTTCCATTGGCACATATTGATGTTTCAAAATTTAAAGGGTCTGTGTTTGGCGAACCGTCAATACCAGATAATGACGGAGGTTGATTTGAACAATTTATTACCGTAAACTGCATATCTCTATTAATTTCTCCAATTAATACTCCATTTCTATATTCTTTAACATTTATACATAAAACACCTACTTGCTGTTGATTGGGTGTAAAAGATATTGCTCCTGTATTAGGATTAACAGTAATTCCAGAAGATGTAGATAGTGGATTTGTGCCACTATAACTACCAGAATAATTAACAGAATTGCCATTGCCTTCATAACAGTTGCCTAAAGAAAAGTACAAAGAATCTCCATCTGCATCGCTTACCCCGTGATTATACACTACAGGTTGATTTACACAAACAATTGAACCCGGGGGGTTATTAAACACAGGAGAAGAATTACACGGTGTAGCCGTATTATCTAAATGTGCACCTACATACATGTTTTGGCTTGAAGAGCTACTTAAGGTATTTACCGCACCATTTCTACAGCATTGACTCCATCCTAATACCCAGTCATTACCACAACCCGCTGGTAAGTTTAATATCCCTTGGTAAATATACCTTTGCACGCCCCACTGTCCATTTCCATTACATGCTGTAGGCTCTCCCGGGCATATTGGAGTTATGTCAACAGGACTACCTACTTGGCTAAGTGTTATAGACCCACTAGCTCCACATGATGAAGAACTATAATTTAAAACTTGAGAACTAGCGGCAGTAATACCATTACAATCTCTATATAATGCCATGGTAACACGATATTGCCCTGGACCTAAGCATTCATAAACTATATCTGCACCCATTAAATGCGAAGCATAAGAATTGCTAATAAGTCCAATAAATAAAATAAATAAGAATATAAGCTTTTTCATAAAAAATACGATTAGTGATAATTAGGGCATGAAAATAATATTTTTTTTGTAATTCAAAGGGTTTTTGCTACTATTTTATCCCTCTATTACCTATTCTACCACTATTTTTAAAACAAAAACCTAAATTTGTACTATAATTTAAACAGTTTTTATGCAAGAAGCCAAACCATACAAACCAAAAAACAAAGTAAGAATTGTAACTGCCGCCTCTCTTTTTGACGGACATGATGCCTCTATTAATATTATGAGGAGAATCATACAAGCTACAGGTTGCGAAGTAATACACTTAGGGCACGATAGAAGTGTACAGGAAGTAGTAAATACCGCCATTCAAGAAGATGCACAAGCTATAGCCATGACTTCTTACCAAGGTGGACACAACGAGTACTTTAAATATATGTATGATTTGCTTAAAGAACGCCATGCTACTCAAATTAAAATATTTGGTGGTGGCGGTGGTGTTATTTTGCCCGAAGAAATTAAAGTGCTAGAAGATTATGGCATAAGTCGTATTTATTCTCCAGATGACGGAAGAGAATTGGGTTTGCAAGGAATGATTAATGACTTAGTAGAACATAGTGATTTTGCTCCTTACAAATTAGGTATAGATAAAAACTACGCTAAAAAATTAAAAGATAAAGATGTCAATACCATTGCTCGCTTAATAAGCATAGCTGAAAGTGATAATGCACTATTTGACAAAGAATATGCTCCTAAAATTACTCCAAACAATGAAATTCCGGTATTGGGAATAACGGGTACGGGCGGTGCCGGGAAATCAAGTTTAGTAGATGAATTGGTAAGACGATTTTTAATAGATTTTCCCGAAAAACAAATAGCCATTATATCTGTTGATCCCAGCAAAAGAAAAACAGGTGGAGCTCTTTTGGGCGATAGAATTAGAATGAATGCTATAAATAACGATAGAGTTTACATGCGTTCGTTGGCTACTCGCCAAGCTAATTTAGCTTTATCTAAACATGTAGATGATGCCATAAAAATACTTAGAGCAGCTCATTATGATTTAATCATACTTGAAACTTCGGGCATAGGGCAAAGTGATACGGAAATAACCGAACACAGCGATGTGGCTCTTTATGTAATGACTCCCGAATACGGTGCGGCTACCCAATTGGAAAAAATTGACATGCTTGATTTTGCCGATATTATTGCCTTAAATAAATTTGACAAACGGGGAGCGTTAGATGCTTTACGAGATGTAAAAAAACAGTACAAACGCAATCATGGTTTGTGGGAAACAAAAGATGAAGACATTCCCGTTTTTGGCAGTATTGCTTCTCAGTTTAACGACCCGGGCACTAATGCTTTGTATTTGGCGGTAATGAAAGCTATATCTAAAAAAACAAAATCTGCGTTTCACTCCAATTTTAAAGGAGAAATTGATTTATCTGAAAAAATATACATTATTCCGCCTAAACGCACCCGCTATTTAAGTGAAATAGCCGAAAACAACCGTAGTTATGATGAATGGGTAAACCAACAAAGTGAAACTGCTGGGAAATTATTTGCTATTCAAAAAACAATGGAAAGTTTACCCCCCTCTAACTCCCCCCTTGAAAAGGGTGGAGAACCGCCAGCCCAAGAAAAAGACGGCAATAGAATAATGAATCTTAAACACTTAAAAGAAAAACGACAAGAGTTAAGAAATAATCAAACATCAGCTGAAAATGTTTTATGGAATGCTTTAAGAAACAAACAATTTGAAGGAATTAAATTTAGAAGACAACATAGCGTCAATAATTATATTTTAGATTTTTATGCTCCCTCAGAAAATTTGGCTATAGAATTAGATGGAAGTGTACATAATAATGCAGGACAAGCTAATGCCGATTTTGAAAGAGATAAATATTTAAAAAGTATAGGAATTAAAGTACTTCGCTTTGAAAACCATTTTGTTTTTGAACAATTAGAAAATGTACTTGAAGAAATAAAAGAACATCTTTCTAAAAACGAAAATACAGGGGGCATTTCCCCCCTTGACAAGGGGGGAACAAAAGGGGGGTATTCGTCCCAAACTCTGAAGGAGGAGTTAGAAGGAGCAACTTCTTTACACCAACAACTCCAAACCCTTTTTGATAAAGAAAAACTAAACTTAGACCCTAAAAACTGGCTGATTATACAAGAGTGGGAAAACAAAAAAGCAAAATATGCAGCCGATGTGTATTCTTTTCAAGTAAGAGGAAAAGAAATAAAAATTGAAACCAAAACTGAATCGCTTTCTCATTTAAAAATACCTAAAATAGCCCTGCCCAAATACGAGAGTTGGAAAGACATATTAAAGTGGAATTTGCAAGAAAACGTACCGGGCGAATTTCCTTTTGCAGCAGGACTTTATCCTTTTAAACGCCAAGGCGAAGACCCAACGCGTATGTTTGCCGGAGAAGGCGGCCCCGAACGCACCAACAGACGTTTTCATTATGTGAGTTTAGGAATGCCTGCCAAGCGTTTATCTACAGCTTTTGATTCCGTTACGCTTTATGGAAACGACCCCGATTATCGCCCCGATATTTATGGAAAAATAGGTAATGCGGGCGTAAGCATTTGCTGCCTTGATGATGCCAAAAAACTTTATAGCGGTTTTGATTTGTGCAATCCAAGCACATCCGTTTCTATGACTATCAATGGCCCAGCACCTATGTTGCTCGGTTTTTTTATGAATGCCGCCATTGACCAACAATGTGAAAAATATATTAAGGAACATCAACTTGAAAAAGACGTAGAGAAAAAACTAAAAGAATTATATAATGATAAAGGTATTGCACGCCCTCAATATCAAGGCGATTTGCCGGAAGGCAATGACGGCTTAGGTTTAATGCTATTGGGAATAACGGGCGACCAAGTTTTGCCAAAAGACGTTTACAATAAAATTAAAGCCAAAACCTTAAACACCGTAAGAGGTACAGTACAAGCAGATATATTAAAAGAAGACCAAGCACAAAATACCTGTATTTTCTCTACAGAGTTTGCTTTGCGTTTAATGGGCGATGTGCAAGAATCTTTCATTAATCATAATGTACGCAATTTTTATTCGGTTTCTATTTCGGGTTATCATATAGCAGAGGCAGGAGCTAATCCTATAACGCAACTTGCTTTTACCTTGGCTAACGGCTTTACTTATGTAGAGTATTACTTAAGTAGAGGAATGGATATTAATGATTTTGGACCTAATTTATCTTTCTTTTTCTCAAATGGTATAGACCCCGAATATGCCGTTATAGGACGTGTGGCACGAAAAATATGGGCAAAAGCTATGGCTAAAAAATACGGAGCCAATGCCAGAGCTCAAATGCTGAAATACCACATACAAACCAGCGGACGCAGCCTGCACGCACAAGAAATAGACTTTAACGATATTCGTACTACCTTGCAGGCACTTTATGCCATTTACGATAATTGTAACAGCTTGCACACCAACGCCTATGACGAAGCCATAACCACACCTACCGAAGAAAGTGTGCGTAGAGCCATGGCTATACAGTTAATTATAAATAGAGAATTAGGCTTGGCTAAAAATGAAAACCCTTTGCAAGGTTCATTTATTATAGAAGAGCTAACCGATTTAGTAGAAGAAGCCGTTTTAGCAGAGTTTGACAGAATTACAGAGCGTGGCGGTGTGCTCGGTGCTATGGAAACCATGTATCAGCGTGGCAAGATACAGGAAGAAAGTTTGTATTACGAAACCTTAAAACATACAGGCGAATATCCAATAATTGGTGTAAATACTTTTTTAAGCAGCAAAGGTTCGCCAACTATTATTCCGGGGGAAGTAATACGAAGCACCGAAGAAGAAAAAGAATATCAAATAACCATGCTTAAAAATTTATATAAAGTAAATGAAAGCAAGGCTGTTAGTTTGCTAAACGACCTACAACAAACCGCCATAAAAAACGAAAATTTGTTTAATGAGTTGCTTGAAGTTTGTAAATACTGCTCCCTTGGGCAAATAACCAATGCTTTGTTTGAAGTGGGTGGGCAGTATAGAAGAAATATGTAGGGATTTTATAGACTTTTAGATATTGAGATGTTAGACCGCAAAATCTTAGCAACTCGTGTAGCGACTACTCGTGCCACGACTTGGAGTCGTGGCACGAGTCAATACCTACAAAACAGTGAAAAAGAGTGTATATTTGAACAACAGATAAACCACAATACATGCCAAAACTCAGTAAAGAAATAAAAGAACAAATAGATAAACTTAGCTGTAAGGACTTAAAAGACATTGTTGTTAAAACTGCCGCTAAAGAAAAATCTGTTTACGATTATCTTTTAATAAATTACTTAGACAAGGAATATGGCGAAAATGACTTGTTTGATGAAACAAAAAACGATTTAGAAGTTATTTTTAGAAAAAGATATAAAGGGTTTAGTCAAGAATTACAGTTGGCTAATATGCTGGCTGCGTGCATTAAAAGAATTAATGAGTTTTCAAAACATACTAAAAATAAAGTGTATGAAGCAGATTTGTTGCTCTTTGTTTTAGAAGTGCCATTTTCATTAACCACTAATTTATTAGGTACATGTTTTACCCAATATGATACAAAAGTGGCTATGATATTAAAACGGCTGATAAATGTAGTAGAAAAAAAATTGCATGAGGATTATAAGGTGGATTATAAAACTCCAATAAATGACTATCTAAAAATTTTACACAAAACATCCGATCATATTAATACCGTTTATAATTTGCCATTAGCTATTTAATAATAAGATTAAATACAAAAAACTATTACTCATTAGGGTTCGTTTCTTCCAATACTTTTCCGTGCTGTCAGAAGTTTCCTTCTGACATTATTAAACACAAAACATCAAAAATATTACTTACATTTGGTTTGTGAGACTTCAAGTCGTACCACGAGTTTCCACTCCCAAAACCACTTTTTAACAATTATTTTTAAATTTTTTGTTTAACACTATTGTCAAATTTAAAAAAGCGTTTTACATTTGCACAAAATTGTTTAACAATTATGTCAAACTTAAGCAAAGAACAAACAGAAGAGCATATAAAAGAGACCGCAAAAAACATCTTTTTTGTGCAGGGAAGGTTTAATGCTACTACACAGCAGATAGCCGAAGAAGCCGGAGTAAACAGAACGCTAATCAACTATTATTTTCGTTCAAGAAACAAATTGATAGAAATAATTTTTGAAGAAGCTGTTAGTTTAGAAAGAAATAAATCGCAGTCGCTTTTAAATAAAGGTTTGTCCTTTAAAGAGAATATTGCCCACTTTATAGAAGCTAATTTAGAGAGCAACTTAAAGTATCCTTATTTACAAACTTTTATTGTTTCGCAGCTTAATAAAAAAGAATTTACCTTTAAAAAAAGAGCCCACGACCAAAAAATAGCGGATTATTTCTATAAAATATACGAAGCAGAAATAAAAGCGGGCAACATTGAAAACATTGAAGCCAATCAATTTCTTTTTAATTTAATATCCCTGCTTTCTTTCCCCAATGCCGTGCGTCCTTTACTTAGAACTAATATGGGCATTTCAGAAAAAGAATACGACCGATTGATTTCGGAAAGAAAAGAAATTATACTCAACTTATTATTTAAAAAATAAAATGGAAATTATGAATATTAAACGTTTTGCTACTAAACGTATTTGGATTTTACTGGTAGCAATATTATTTACACTAAATGTCTCTTCAGTTAAGGCACAAGAAGTGATAACGCTACAAGAAGCCATAACGCAGGCCCTAAAAAATAAGGCTGATGCTCAAAAAGCTAAATTGGAGATTGACAGAGCTTCTGCAAGAGTTAATGAAGCCAAAGCAAGTGGTTTGCCACAAATAAATGTCAATCCTCAGGTAACGTACAATCCTTTAATTCAACAATCTGTTATTGATTTTAACGGACAGCAAACTGTTATTAAAATGGGACAACCTTGGACATCTAATGTAGCGGCTTCTTTACAGCAAACTATTTTTGACCAGCGTGTTTTTTCCGGCTTAAAAGCGGCTAAATCTTCTCGTGAGTTTTATATGATTAATGCTGAATTAACCAATGAACAAATTATAGAAAATGTAGCGTTAGCCTATTACAATGTTTTTGTACAAGAAGAAAACCTAAAAACAGCCAACGAAAGCTATATAAACATTGAAAAAATGAGAAATGTTATAAGTAGTTTGGTTGATAATGGCTTGGCAAAACCTATTGATTTAGATAGAACAAATGTGCAACTAAATAATGTGGCTGCCACACAGCAAACGCTAATAAATGCCGTAGAACTTACCAAAAATGCCTTAAAATTTTACATGGGTATTCCTATGGAAACAAACATTGTGCTGTATGACGAAAAAATAGAGCCTAATCCGCAATTAATTTTAGGTGAAATGGATGTAAATAACCGTTTGGAAATGAAAGTGTTAAACAAAAGAAAAGAGTTGTTGGAACTTAATAAAAAAGTTACCAAAGCATCTCTATATCCTTCAGCTTATTTGCAAGGAATTTATGGTTGGTACGGAACAGGAGAAAAATTCCCTTGGACTAACGGAAAAAACAACAGCGTTAATTGGAGTGATTTTGCCAATATTAGCTTAAACATTAACATTCCCATTTTTGCAGGAGGAGCCAACAGAGCCAGAATACAGCAAGCTAAATTAGATATTTTAAGTACCGATTTAGATATAAAAGACACAGGTCTTGCCTTAGAAATGGATTATAAAAATGCCGTTTCTAATCTTGAAAATGCTTTAATCAATCTTGAAAATATGGAAGAAAATGTGGCTTTAGCAGAAAAAGTGCAAAACAACACACAATCTAATTATCAATACGGATTGGCTAATCTTACTGATGTGCTTGATTCTGACAATGCCTTAACCCAAGCCAAGCAAAACTATGCCAATGCCCTTTTAAACTATAAGAGTTCAGAAATTAAACTTATAAAAGCTAAAGGCGAATTAAATCAACTAACAGAAACAACAAATTAATTAAATAAAAACAGCTAAAAAATTTAAAAATAAAAGAAGATGAAAAAGACATTAATATACCTTGTAATTGCAGCTATTGTTATTGGCTTAGGAGCTTGGAAAATTTCTGACAACAAAAAGAAACAAAATGCCGAAGTGGAAGAAGTAGGCAAGCAAATAGATAAAATTAACGTAAATATTGCTACGCTTAAAAGAGAAAATATCAATACAGATTATACTGCCAACGGGACGTTTATTCCTAAGCAAGAGCTTTCTTTTCCTTCGGAAATTATGGGAAGAGTAACCAAAGTTTTGGTAGATGAAGGTTCAAGCGTAAAAGTGGGTCAAGTGCTGGCGGTTATTAAAAAAGATGCCATTGAAGTAGATATGACACAGGCTCAAAACAATCTTCAAAATGCTATTGACAATAACCAACGTTTTGAAAACGCTTATTTATCGGGGGGAGTTACTAAGCAACAGTTAGATAACTCCAGACTACAACTAAAAAATGCCGAAGCGGCTGTTAAAGCACAAAGCATTAGAGTAAATGATACCGATGTAAAAGCCACCATTAGCGGTATTGTAAACAAAAGAATGATAGAGCCGGGTTCGGTAGTTTCTCCGGGTACGCCTTTGTTTGAAATTGTAAATATCAATTCGCTTAAACTTTCTGTTTTGGTAGATGAAAGCCAAGTGGGCAGAATAAGTCTTGGGCAAAATGTAGCCATTAATGTAAATGTACTACCGGACGAAAGCTACACAGGTAAAATAACATTTATAGCACCTAAAAGCGATGCTTCGCTAAATTTCCCTGTAGAAATAGAAATACCAAACAATGGAAAACTAAAAGCAGGTATGTATGGTACGGCTGTGTTTGAAACCAATCATGGTGCAGAAACCCAAAACATGCTTACCGCTCCTGCCACGGCATTTGTTAACGGTGTTAATTCCGGTCAGTTGTTTATAAATGATAATGGCGTAGCCAAACTTACCACTGTAGGTGTAGGAAAAGTTTATGGCGATAAAGTTCAAATTTTAAACGGATTAAAAGAAGGCGACCAAGTAATAACCAGCGGACAAATTAACTTAGATAACGGTTCAAAAATCAATATAATAAAGTAGTAAAACATGAAATTAGCAGAAATATCCATAAAAAGACCAACCTTAGTTATTGTACTTTTTACAATACTTTCTTTAGGTGGTTTGCTTAGTTATTCCTTAATGGGATACGAGCTTGTTCCAAAATTTGAAGTAAATGTAATTACTATTTCTACGGTATATCCGGGTGCTTCTCCCAGCGAGGTGGAAACATCTATAACCCGAAAAATAGAAGATGCGGTAGGTTCTTTAGAAAATGTAAAAAAAGTAGAGGCTTCTTCTTACGAAAATCTTTCTATCATAATGATTCAGTTAAATGACGGAGCCGATGTAGATTACTCACTCAACGATGCACAACGTAAAGTAAACGCCATTTTATCCGATTTGCCGGACGATGCCGATGTGCCTTCGCTTAATAAGTTTTCATTAGATGATATGCCTATTTTAACAATGAGTGTTACCAGCGAAGACCTAAACGATAAAGCCTTATACGATTTATTAGACAAAAAAATTCAGCCTATATTTTCGCGTGTTGCGGGTGTGGCTCAAATAGATATTGTAGGTGGACAAGAAAGAGAAATTCAAGTAAATATAGACGAGAAAAAACTGGAAGGTTACGGACTCTCTATTGGTCAAGTACAGCAAATGATTCTTTCTTCTAATCTTGATTTCCCTACGGGAAACATTAAAACAAGAACTACAAAATCTACTATCCGATTATCGGGAAAATATAAATCGGTAGAAGAATTAAACAACTTAATCATTAATACAGGTACGGGAGCACAAATTCGTTTATCGGATATAGCCGTAGTGTTAGATGCTCAAAAAGATGTAGAAAAATTGGCTCGGTACAACCAAGTGCCCACTATGTTGCTGCAAGTAAAAAAACAATCGGATGCCAATGCGGTGGCGGTATCGGAAAATGTAAGAGAAACCATTAAAGAAGTAGAAAAAAATTATGAGCAAGAGGGCTTAAAACTTTCTGTAGTAGATGACACCACCGATTTTACTTTAGAAGCAGCCAACCACGTTATTTTTGACTTGTTTTTGGCTATTATTTTAGTGGCATTGGTTATGTTATTATTCCTTCACAATGTAAGAAACGCTTTTATTGTTATGGTGTCTATTCCGGCATCACTTATTGCCACATTTATAGGTATGTATTTAATGGGTTACACCCTTAACTTAATGAGTTTATTGGCACTTTCATTGGTGGTAGGTATTTTAGTAGATGATGCCATTGTGGTATTAGAAAACATATATCGCCACATGGAAATGGGCAAAAGCAGAATAAGAGCCGCTTATGACGGAGCTTCGGAAATTGGATTTACCGTTATGTCTATTACCTTGGTAATTGTGGTAGTGTTTTTACCTATTGCTATGAGTAGTGGCATGGTTGCCAATATTTTAGGTCAATTCTGTGTTACGGTAGTTATAGCCACTTTAATTTCATTATTGGCTTCATTTACCATTATTCCTTGGTTGTCTTCTCGTTTTGGTAAATTAGAACATTTAACCGGCAAAAACTTTTTTGAAAAATTCATACTTGGGTTTGAAAGTTTAATAGAACGCTTTACGCATTGGGTTACAGCCATATTAGAGTGGTGTCTTAAAACACGCATCCGAAAAGTGGGAACAGTAGTAGTTACTTTTTTGGTGTTAATTTCTTCATTCATGTTAGTTGCCTATGGTTTTATTGGTGGTGAGTTTTTCCCTGCTATGGACAGAGGGCAGTTTTTAGTACAAATGGAACTACCTAAAGATGCCACTATAGAAAAAACAAACCAACTGACTTTAGATGTAGAAAAATGGCTAAGAGAAGATAAAGACGTAGTAGATATGATTACCATGGTGGGTCAGCAATCAACCGGTTTTGGTGGAGCACAATCTACGGCTTATCAATCGGAAATACAGGTTATTTTAACCGATAAATCGGAGCGAGAAGAAAGTACCGATATTAAAGCCGCAAGAATAAAAAGAGCTTTAGAAGAAAAATACACAGGGGTAAAATTTAAAACTGCACCAATGGGATTAATGGGAGCCGATAATGCACCTATTGAAATGGTGGTAACGGCTCAAGATAATGAAACGGCAAATAAAGAAGCTACCCGTATTATGGAATTGCTTAAAAATGTGCCGGGAGCTGTAGATGCAGAATTATCTACCGATGAAGGAAACCCCGAAGTGCGTGTTAATATAGACAGAGATAAAATGGCTACATTGGGTCTTACACTTGCCGGTGTGGGACAAACTATGCAAGTGGCTTTTAACGGAAATACCGATGGCAAATTTAGAACAGGCGAATATGAGTATGACATTAACATACGTTTTGCCGAAAATGACAGAAAAACAATAGATGATGTAAGAAACCTTATGTTTACCAATAACATGGGGCAGCAAGTACGTTTAAGTCAGTTTGCAGAAGTAGATATGAGTTCCGGACCAAGTTTACTGCAACGTAGAGATAAAACACCTTCTGTAAAAGTATTGGCTAAAGTAGTAGGGCGTCCTGTGGGCGATGTAGCCAATGAATGGACAGCCCAATTTATGGACAGCAAAGACAAACCTGCGGGCGTAAATTATATATGGGGTGGCGATATGGAAAACCAAGAAGAAGGATTTGGTACTTTGGGTATAGCCCTTATAGCCGCCATTGTATTGGTTTATCTAATTATGGTATCTCTTTACGATAGTTTTGTATATCCGTTTGTGGTATTGTTTTCTATTCCTTTAGCATTAATAGGCGTTATGCTTATACTGGCATTAACCAATAATTCCTTAAACATATTTACCATACTCGGTATGATAATGCTTATTGGTTTGGTGGCTAAAAACGCCATATTAATTGTAGATTTTGCCAATATGCGAAAAGCAGCAGGAGCCAGCACCCACGATGCTTTGATACAAGCCAATCATGCACGTCTTCGTCCTATATTAATGACCACCATAGCCATGGTATTTGGTATGTTGCCTATAGCCTTAGCCACAGGTTCGGCATCAGAGATGAACCAAGGTTTAGCGTGGGTAATCATAGGCGGACTTACCTCTTCATTATTCCTTACGCTTATTATAGTTCCGGTAGTATATTCTATTTTTGATTCACTTATATACCGTTTTGGCAAAGGAGAAACCATAGACTATGAAGCCGAAATGAAAGCCGAATACGACCATGTAGAGCTAAGCGAAGACGGCTACACACCTAAACACGTTTGATAAGAAAACAGTTTTTATAAAGCACTCATGCCACCACTCCAAGTGGTGGTACGAGTGTACACACCTGTACGTCATTACGATGAGTGCAGTGAAACGGAACGAAGAAGTAATCTTTTATTGGAATAAGATTGCCGCAAAAATTACTCCTTCGTAATAATTTTTTCGCAAAGACGACCCAATTTATTAAATTTCCAAAACAGCTATTCAGCTACTGCGTCTTAACGACTTTGCGAGAAAAAAAAGAAAAGAGTATCTCAAAATGCTTTAGTTGTAGTAGTTAGTATTTCCCTAAAAAACTTCACATTACATTGTGGATATATAGGCTTTTACAATCTAAATAAGCCTTTTATATTTGTATATTACTAAACGTATGGAAGAACAAGAAAGAGAAGAAAGTAAGCAAGGCGAAGTAATTAAGGTAGATGGTATGTATAAAGACTGGTTTTTAGACTATGCCAGTTACGTTATATTAGAACGTGCCGTGCCACTAATAGATGATGGTATGAAACCCGTGCAGCGTAGAATACTCCACGCCATGAAAGAAATGGACGATGGGCGGTTTCATAAAGTAGCTAACATTATAGGGCAAACCATGCAATATCATCCCCATGGAGATGCCGCCATAGGTGATGCCTTGGTAAAACTGGGACAAAAAAACCTACTAATAGACACACAAGGGAACTGGGGCGATGTAAGAACAGGAGATAGTGCTGCCGCACCACGATATATTGAAGCCCGATTAACAAAATTTGCCTTAGATGTACTTTTTAACAAAGAAACTACAGAATGGCAACTTTCTTACGATGGTAGAAAAAATGAACCCGTAGCACTTCCTGCTAAATTTCCTTTGCTACTTTCGCAAGGTGTAGAAGGTATAGCCGTAGGCTTAAGCACTAAAATTTTACCTCATAATTTCAACGAGCTTATAAAAGCTTCAATAGATATTTTAAAAGAGAAAAAAGTAAAAATTTATCCCGATTTTGATACGGGAGGATATATAGACGTAGCCGATTATAATGGCGGAGAAAGAGGTGGAAAAGTAAAAGTGCGTGCTAAAATAGAGTCGGCAGATAAAAAATCTTTAAGAATTACAGAAATTCCTTTTGGCACCACCACTTCTTCTTTAATTGATTCTATTTTAAAAGCCAATGATAAAGGCAAAATTAAAATAAAGAAAATTATAGATAACACGGCTAAAAATGTTGAAATAGACATAGAACTGCCACCCGGAGTTTCGCCAGATGTAACCATTGATGCTTTATATGCTTTTACACTATGCGAGCAAAGTATTTCCCCTAATGCTTGTGTTATTATAAATGATAAACCTCACTTTTTAACTGTAGAAGAAATTTTAAGAATTTCTACTCAAAATACTAAAGAACTTTTAAAACGTGAGTTAGAAATAAAGCAAGCTGCTCTTAATGAAAAATGGCATTTATCATCTCTTGAAAAAATATTTATAGAAAATAAAATATACCGAGATATTGAAGAAGCCGAAACGTGGGAGCAAGTAATGGAATTTATATACGCAGGCTTGTTTAAATACGTAAGTACGCCTTCTAAACCCAATAAAAATGCTATAGCTTTATACAGAGATATTACCGATGAAGATGTAGTAAAACTTACCGAAATTAAAATAAAACGTATTTCTAAATACGATGCTTTTAAAGCTGATGAATACATTAAAAGCTTAGAAGAAGAGCAAAAAGAAGTAGCACACCATTTGGCACATTTAACAGAGTATGCCATTGCTTATTTTGAAGAATTGTATAAAAAATATAGCAAAGGTCAGGAACGTAAAACAGAAATAAGAAATTTTGAAGACATAGCCATAACACAAGTGGCTGCCAATAACACAAAACTTTATGCTAATTATAAAGAAGGATTTATAGGTTCGGGGCTTAAAAAAGATGAATTTATAGCCGACTGTAGCGATATAGACGATATAATAGTATTTAGAAGAGATGGAGTAATGGTGGTTTCAAGAATAGAGGATAAAAAGTTTGTAGGCAAAGACATTATTTATGTATCGGTATGGAAAAAGAATGATGAAAGAATGACTTACCACATGATTTATGCCGACCTAAAAAGCGGTAAAAATTATGTAAAACGCTTTCCTGTTACCTCTATAACCAGAGATAAAGAATACCAACTTACAAAATCAGACAAAGCAAAAGTTATCTATTTTTCTGCCCACCCTAATAGCGAAGAAGAAAAAGTGCAAGTATCGTTAAGTGCTAATTCTAAAGCCAGAATTAAGAAATTTGACTACGATTTTGCAGATTTGGCCATAAAAGGAAGAAACGCCAATGGAAATGTTATTTCTAAATATCCAATTAGAAAAGTAGAACAAATAGGTATAGGCGAATCAACCCTTGGCGGCATAGAAATTTGGATAGATACATCTGTAGGTAGGCTAAATAAAGATGAAAGAGGGAAACTGCTGGGTAAGTTTAATACCGGAAACAAAATTTTAGTTATTTATACCAATGGCGAATACGAGCTAACAGATTTTGAGCTTACCAACCGCTACGAGATGAAAGACATAGCTTTAATAGAAAAATATAATGAAAACAAAGTTATATCGGTAGTATATTTTGATGGCGAAAATAAAGAACATTATGTAAAACGTTTTCAAATAGAAACTAAAACGGACAATCAAAAATTTGGTTTTATAAGCGAGCATAAAAAATCGGTAGTTGAATATGTAACTACTGCTAGCGGAAAAACAGTTTATTTTAAAGTATTAAAAGGAAAAAATAAAGAACGAGTAGAAGAACAAGTTTCGGTAGATGAATTTATAGATATAAAAGGATGGAAAGCACAAGGTAACAAACTGAGTGCTAACACAATAACAGGAAAAATACGAGAACTGGAAGAAGAAGAAAAGCCTGAAGTGGAAGAAGATATTTCTGAAGAAAAAACCGAGAATAAGCAAGAAGAACAAAAGGATGATAAAGACAAGTATAAGCCGGGAGATACTTTAGAATTTGATTTTTAAAAATAATTTAAAATAAATTGCGTACCTTTTCGCCATGTCTTTTTTAGAGTGGATAGGAATTTTAGCAATAGTATATACAGGCTTATGTGCTATTGTTTATTTCACTCAAGAATTTTTTTTATTTCATCCCGAAAAATTAGATTTAGATTTTAAATATCAATTTGAATATCCTTTTTACGAAATTTTTTTAGATGCCGATGACGGAGCTATTATAAATGGTTTGCATTTTAAACTACCTAAAGCCAAAGGGGTAATTTTTTACTTTAAAGGCAATACAAGAAGCATAAAAGGCTGGGGGAAATACGCAAGAGATTTTTTAAGCAAAGGCTATGATTTTTTTGTGATTGACTACAGAGGTTTTGGCAAAAGCACAGGAAAAAGAACGGAAGATAATATTAAAGCCGATACTCAAATTGCCTACAATTATTTAAAACGGTTTTATGTTGAAAAAGAAATAGTTATTTACGGTAGGAGTATAGGTTCCGGATTCGCGGCATATTTAGCTTCTCATAACAATCCTAAAACTTTGGTTTTAGATTCTCCATATTATAGTTTGTATAAATTGGCTAAAGGATACCTGCCTTTTTTGCCTATTGCATCTTTACTCAAATACCATATAAGAACAGATGTTTACATTAAAAATGTACAATGCCAAATTTTTATTATTCACGGAAGTGCCGATAGACTTATACCTTATAGTCATTCTATAAAATTAAGCCAACTAAACGATAAAGTGCAGTTAATTAAAATAACAGGAGGCAAGCACAATAACTTACCGGATTATGCCCAGTACCATCATACTATTTACGATATTTTAAACGATACCTTTATTTATACCAGCGTATTTGAAGAAATATATTAGGCAGGAATAGCTGATGCAAATTTTTAGCTCGCATCAATAGTATTTTGTTATACTGTATCTATAGTTTCTTTAAAAAAACCCTTAAAACTTATGTACAAACAAACCACTACGTAGCTTTGGTTCAAACCAAGTGCTTTTTGGTGGCATTACGTTTCCGCTGTCGGCTACTTTCATTAGTTGTTCCATAGTAACAGGCGGTATGGCAAAAGCTAATCTCATTTCTCCGCTATCTACTCTTTTTTCCAGTTCGGCTAAACCTCTTATTCCACCCACAAAATCTATGCGGTCATCGGTGCGTTGGTCTTCTATGCCTAATAAGGGATTGATAACATAATTACTTAAAATACTAATATCCAGTTTTTCTACGGGATCGTTGGTGCTGTATAAACTTTTATCGGCTATTAATCTATACCATTGTTTATCTATATACAAACCAAACTCTCCGGGAACAGAAGGTCTTACCTGCTCTTTTTCCGGTTTTACGGTAAAATTTGCCAATAAAGCCGTTAAAAACTCCTCTGTAGAAATATCTGGCAATAAATCTTTAACTACTCTGTTGTAGTCAATTATCATAAGCTGGTCGGCAGGAAACAAAACCGAAAGGAAGTAATTAAAATCTTCATGTCCAGTAAAACTTCCTTTTTCTTCTCTAAGTTTCTTGCCTACTTTAGCAGAAGCTGCCGAGCGGTGATGCCCATCTGCTACATAAGTATAAGGCACTTGCCCTTCAAAAATAGAAACTATCTGTTTTATAGTCATTTCATCATCTATTACCCACGTTCTATGCGATATACCGTCTGTACTGGTAAAATCGTTTTCAGTTTCATGCTTTTCTATCCAGTTATTAATCATTTCATCTAACTGTTTTATAGGTTTATAAGCTAAAAAAACAGGACCCAAATGAGCTTTAGCCGTGTACATGTGCTCTATTCTATCGTTTTCTTTTACAGGGCGGGTATATTCATGTTTTTTAATTACATCGTTAAAATAATCATCTATTGAACTACACGCCACCAAGCCATTTTGCACGTGCTTGCCCATTTGCTGCTGATAGATATACAACATTGGCTTTTCGTCTTGCTGCAACCATTTTTTTTCAATAAAAGCCTCTAAATTTTCCTTGCCTTTTTCGTAAACTTCCTTAGCGTAATGGTCTGTTTCTATAGGTAAATCTATCTCAGGCTTATTAATTCTTAAAAAAGAATATTCATTATCTTTAGCTAATGTTCTTGCTTCATCACTATTTAATACGTCATAAGGAAAAGATGCTAATTTATCTGCTATTCCTTTTTGTGGTCTGTACGCTTTAAATGGTTTTATTATTGCCATAATTTGTTTTATTTTAGCAAAGCTACTTAATTAAAAAGTAAACAGCTCAACTATTCTTATGAAAAAAATATTACTAACCGGACACACAGGATTTATAGGTAAAAATGTAAAAAAGCATTTAGGAAAAAAGCACGAAATAATAGGTTTAAGCAGAAATGCTACTAACAACCCAAAAGATATAATACTAAACTTAGCAACAGATTTTAATACCGAAAAAGCAATAAACAATAAAATAGATGCTATTATTCATTTGGCCGCACAAAGCAATGTAAATGAATGTGAAACAAACAAAACTGAAACACACCGTATAAATGTTGATGCTTCGGTAAAATTAGCAACTTATGCTTTTGCTAATAATATTCCTTTTGTTTTTGCATCAAGCGATCAAGTTTATTGTGGCACTAAGGCAATTTATACTGAAAATGAAATGGCTCAACCACTTAATGTTTATGGCAAACAAAAACTACAAGCCGAAAAAGAAATTTTATCTATTTACCCTAAAGCTGTCATCTTACGTTTTGCATTAGTAATAGGCGAAAATGGAGGATATGAAAAAGCTTTAGTAAATAATTTAAACGAAAAGAAAACACAAACACTATTTACAGACGAAATACGCAGTGTAATAGCGGTAGAAGATTTATGCCTTGCCGTAGAAAAAGCTTTGCAATGGAATGGCGGTATTTATAATTTAGGCGGAAACATAGCTTTAAGTAGATTTGAATTAGGTGTAGCTATTGCTCAAAAACATCATTTAGATGTTTCTCTGCTGAAAAAAGGATGGCAAAGCGATGTAAAAATGCTGGCTAAACGCCCAAAAAATGTAATTTTAAACTCTGATAAAGCTATAGAAAATGGTTTTGTAAATGCAACTTTTAAAACAAAATATCTTTTATGAAATTTCAAATATTACTGACGTTTAGTTTTTTAGCCTATTTAGTAAAAGCTCAAGAGATAAGCATAAAAACATATTTAGACAATGAAGTAAACGAAACTTCTGGATTACTTAACTTAAATGGGAAAATATACACCTTAAATGATTCCGGAGGGGAAGCAATAGTTTATGAATTAGATACCATAAATGGCTCTGTTTTAAGCAGAAAATATATAACCAATGCCACTAATATAGATTGGGAGGCATTAACAGCAGATAATAATTTTGTCTATATCGCAGATTTTGGAAACAATAATGGCTCACGTACAAATTTGAGAATATACAAAGTGTCTATTTCTAATTTTGTTCAAACAGACTCGTTAGTTGCCGACACCATACAGTTTTCTTATGAAAATCAAACCGATTTCACACCCTCTAATTCACACAATTTTGATGCGGAAGCTATAGTAGCTTTAGATGATTCACTTTATATTTTTACTAAAAACTGGGGCAATTTTAAAACTTATATTTATTCTTTATCTAAAAATGAAGGCATCAGTACCGCTTATTTAAAAGACAGTGTTTCCACTGAAGGGTTAACAACTGATGCCGTATATAATGAAGCTAAGCAACAAATGGTTTTGTTAGGATATTCCTTCCTTTGCATCTTAAATGAAGTAAACAGCACATTTGATTCTTTTAGCTCTTTTGAGATTGAAAATATTATACTTCCGCCCAACTCGTCTTTTCAAACTGAGGGAATTTGTAATAGTCAAAATGCTTATTTTATTTCGGCAGAGAGCTTTAATGGGAACACACAGGTGTTATACCAATATAAAAATACACCCACGGCTATTAACACTGTAGAAAATAAAAACATTAGCATATATCCTAATCCTGCAAATGGCTATATTAATATTGAACATACAGGAAAGGATTTATTATATAGTGAAGTATATAATATTGGTGGAGAAAAAATATTGACTACGGCAAAAACTCATTTAAGTTTAACCGGGCTTAGTAAAGGCACTTATTTAATAAAGATTTATACAAATAACGCTTTAATAAAAACGGAAAAATTTATTATAAAGTAAGCCTCAGCAAAATGCTGAGGCTTACTCATATTAGTATAGTTATGGGATAAACTACTAATATTGGTCAACTAAAAATTTAAGTAAATCAGTAGTGGTAACAATACCTACTAATTTTTTGCCGTCTAAAACAGGTAATGCATGAAAATGACTGTGGGCTAATATATTAGCTACATCTACAATTAAATCTTCCTGCTGTACGGTTTTTATATTTTTTGTCATAACTTGCTCTATAGTTAGTGCATCAAATATTGATAAATTTGATTTATCATCGGCTGACATATAGCTTATCTTATCAAAATCAGAATCGGTAAGCAATCCTATTATTTCATCTCCTTTTACTACGGGTACATGATTAATATTTTTTTCTTTAATTAAATTATAAACTTCTCTTAAAGAGTTTGTTACATTAACAGAAGTTACATTACTTGTCATAATTTTTGAAACGGGAGTTCTTTTTTTCATTTTTTATAGTTTTTGTTTATTTAATAGTATAAAGTTACTACCATTATTAGCTAATTCAGATGATTTTTAACTTAGTTTAGTATGATAATTGTCATAATACAAAAGAGGCTTCAACAATGTTGAAGCCTCTTTTGTTATTTATCTTTAGAAATAAGGTTTATTCTACAATAAATTTACCTTTCATAACACTATAATGACCAGGGAAACTACACATAAAATCGTAAGTTCCGGCTTCTGGAGCTTCAAAAGTAACTGTAGCACTTTCGCCACCACCTATAGTTTTGGTATGTGCTATTACATCTCCTACTCTATCTGCGGGTATATAATCATTATCTTTAGCTGTCATAGCCGCAGTAGCAAAATCTGCCATATCAACACCTTGTTTTAGTATTACCACATTGTGTCCCATAACATTAATAGCCATAGTACCAGTGTGGTGTAGTGTTAGTTCTACTGTAGAACCTGCCGGCACTCTCAACTCGTCCCTATCATATTTCATTTGGTCGTTTGAGTTAATTTCTATTTTAACAGTTTCAGCAGTAGCTTCTTCGGCCGCTGGTGTTTCTTCCACTACTACTTCTTCTGTAGTAGCTGTTTCTTCTGTAGCTGGAGCTTCGTTTCCTGAATTACAAGCTGTAAAAAAGAAACCAAAAGAAGCCGTAGCCAACAATAATAAATTTAATTTTTTCATGTCTTTTTGTTTTTAAGGTGCAAAGGTACTTGTTTATTTTTCAATTATACAAAGTTTTTTGTGATATAAATCGCACTTTACTCATACATTTGTACAATGCTTGTGCATGAAGAAGGAATAATACTCAATGCTTTAAAATTTAAAGAAAGTAGCTTAATTGTTAAAGTTTTTACGCCAAAATATGGGGTACTTACTTTCTTAGAAAAAGGAGTGCGTAGTGCTAAGGCTAAGGGAAAAGCCGGATGGTTTCAACCCGGAATTATACTACAGTTTATCATGAACTACCAAGAGCATAAAAGTATGCATTATTTTAGGGAGTATAAATTGGGCTATATTTATGAAAGCAATTTGTACGATATAAAAAAATCTTCTGTATTGCAGTTTGCTATAGAACTTTTAAGTAAGTGCTTGCACGACCACCAAGATGATGAACAACTATATGAAATGGTTAAAAAGCAATTAATAGCATTAGATAAAAACCCGTTTAATTCAAATTTTCATATAGAATTTGTAGTAGAACTAATGAAATTTTTGGGAGTTTATCCCAGTTGTAATTACTCAAAAAATGAAGCGTATTTCAACATGAAAGATGGTAGCTTTGAAAGCTACGAAAATAAAAATTATACCCTAAATAAAGAGGATTCATTGCTTTTAAGTCAAGTTTTAAGCAATAAAACAGCCTTAAAAAATGGCAAAGAACGAGCAAAAGTATTGGAAATTTTACTTCAATACTTACAATTTCATATTGAGAACTTTAAAGGTGTAAAAAGTTTAGATGTTTTAAAGGTAATATTGGGATAATTTGTTTTAAACAATTTTTTGAAAAACTATAAAAACAGGGTAGTACTGTTTATTTTCTGTGCTTGCAAGCCTCTTTTTTGCTAAGCGGTGCTAAATTAGTGGTATCTACAAAACGGTAAGTGGCATCGGTATCTGTTTTAGCATATTCTCTTAAAGCCCAGCCTATGGCTTTTTGAACAAAAAACTCTTTGCTGTCTTTAAAATGTGTACATATTTTAAAAAGTAAATCGGCATCTGTTTTGTCTTTATATTTTAACTGAAATAAGATACAACTTCTGTACAACCAAATATTGCTACTCGCTTTATACTCTTTCAGAAATTTCGGAATCATTTCAGGATAATTTAGTAGATAATTGCCCAATAAATTAGGAGCAATACTATCTACACTATCCCACCAAGAACGCGTTACTATTAAAGTAGAAATGTAATCTAAATCAATAATATTACTGTACTTTTTCTGGCATTTAATAGCCAAATCTATACCGCAGTAGTTCATTTCTCTTTTGGGGTGTTGCATCATTTTTAAAACAACAAATTTATATTCTTCAGCAGAAGGTAACTCGTAGTTTTTCATTACTTGCTTAAAAACATTTTTACGTACTGGCGACCGTACACCATAAAACTTAAAATTGTTTTTCATGTATTTTTCCATCGGCAATTTATCTGCTTCAACGGCTGTCTTATTTAACTCTCGGTTAAAAACTCTTAGTAATTTCATTTAGCAAAATTTATGACTATCCGTTATTACACCAATAATTTATGCTTTAAGAAGCATCTTGGAGCGTTTAAGTAATTTGAATTACAGTTTGTGGTCTTTCACTTTTGTCTTGATACAAAAGTAACAAAAAATCAAGACTGTAATCAAAAACACTAAAATGCTATAAAACAGACGAGGACAAATTAATGTATGCTCAACTTCATTTTTCCTAAAGTATTTTCACTTTTAGGAGCATACTAATTTGTCTGTTTACTGTTTTATAATTTCATTCATTTTGGATGTCTGTTTTACATCATTTCTTAACGTATTTTTGATTAAGGTCAGGTAAAAAGTGCACCTTAAGTTTGCAAGCGGGACACCCATTAACCGAAAACTCCGTAAAAAATTAAACTGTTTGAAGAACGGAGTGATGAGTTTTTAATTTTTAGGAGTTGAGGTTATAATGGGTCGCTGAAAACTTAGTGCGATTCTTTTGTAACTTTTCTTCTAAAGAAAAGTTAATGTAAAATACTTCATAGGTATCTTTACGAATTGTCGCAAAATTATAATTTTCGCTTTTAAATAAAGATATAGACGGGCTTATTGTCTATATTAATATCCACTTCACAGCTGTTTTTGGAAAGCCTTATAGCTTATTGTTAAATTTTGTATGGCGTAGCACTTAAATTAGCACTTTGTAATATGCTATAAAAGCATCAATTTAAAAAACAATATGTTAAAAATAGGCGTTTTAGGAGCAGGGCATTTGGGCAAAATTCATATTAGGCTAATTAAAGAAATAGAAACTTTAGAATTAGTTGGTTTTTACGACCCAAACGATACTAATGCCTTTAAAACTGAAGAAAAATACGAAGTAAAACGCTTTACCGATATTGAAGAACTTATAGCCGCCTGCGATGCTATTGATATAGTTACCACCACCATTTCTCATTTTGAATGTGCTAAAATGGCAATAAGAAAAGGGAAACATATTTTTATAGAAAAACCTATGACTTCTACTTTAGAAGAAGCATACAGCTTAGTAGAACTTATAAAAGAAGCAGGTATAAAAGCTCAAGTAGGACATGTAGAGCGTTTTAATCCGGCATTTTTAGCCGTAAAAAATTACGATTTTAATCCCATGTTTATAGAAACGCATCGCCTGGCTCAGTTTAACCCGCGGGGTACAGATGTTTCTGTTATTCATGATTTAATGATTCATGACATAGATATTATTTTAAAACTGGTAAAAACCAATGTAAAGAAAATACATGCCAGTGGCGTACCTATTATTAGCGATTCGCCAGATATAGCCAATGCCCGTATTGAATTTGATAATGGCTGCGTAGCCAATGTTACCGCCAGCCGATTATCTATAAAAAATATGAGAAAAACTCGGGTTTTTCAAAGAGATGCTTATGTTACCATAGATTTTTTAGAAAAGAAAACAGAGATTTTTAAACTATACAACGAGCAACCCAGCGAGCATAATACATTTGAGCTTGAAATGGCAAATAACAAAAAAAAATACATCCATTTTGACACGCCTAAAATAGAGCCTACAAACGCTATAAAAATGGAGTTGGAATACTTTGCACAAAGTATTTATCAAAATAAAATTCCGGAAGTTACCGCCATGGACGGATTAAAAGCCATGGAAGTTGCTTACGGAGTTTTAGATAAAATTCAACGCTTGAATATTATTTAGTTAAATTTGTCGTTTGTTAAGCAAAAGACTGTATGAAACAAACTATTTTTTACCTTTTTTTATTACTTGTTATTTTAAATTCTTGCGAGAAATCGCCTAATGGAGGTGTGCCCAGTTATGTACAGATAGATAGTGTTATTTTAAACACAAATGCTGCTCAAGGAAGCAATCAAAACGGCATTAACACACTTTGGATAGAAAGCGAAGGAGAAGAAATAGGCACTTTTGAATTTCCTACCATAGTGCCCGCTTTAGTACAGGGAAATAGAGAAATAATAATAAATGCCGGTGTTTATGTAAATGGCGATTATTTTAACAGAGAAATTTATCCGGCATATAAACCATATACAGCCAATGTTAATTTTAAACTGAAAGACACGCTTAAAATTACACCTCAATTTGAGTATTATGAAGATGTAGGTTTTATAATAAACGAAAATTTTGAATCGGGAAATATTTTTTCTACTTCCGATAGAACTGCCACCGGAGATACCAACAATATAGACGGTAGATGCTTGCATATACATCTTGATAATACAAATAGCTCGGTGTCTTTATTATCCAGCTCGTCTTATCAACTTCCCCCTTCTGGCAGAACGTATATAGAACTACAAACAAAATATACTAACGATTTTGCTATAGGTGTAAAAGCTGTAAATAATGGAGTTGTTTCACCAGAAACGTACATACAAATTTTTACCAACACTTCAGATTGGACATATTTATACCAAGATATTACTACCTTGCTTGTTAATTTGAATGCAGACGCTTATGTTTTCTTTATTCAGTCAAGCAAATATACAGATGTTAGTAGCTCAGATGTTTATATTGATAACTTTAAAGTATTAACGTTTTAATGTTTCAAAAAAACAAAAAATATGTTTTTCTTTTCCAATTTTTTGATTGGTTTGTAGCTATTTTAGTTTGGATATTGTTTTTTTCATTTAGAAAAAAATATGTAGAAAATTTTCCTTTAGATATCTATCAAATTTTAGGCGATGATAATTTTATTTATGCCATTATAATTTTGCCTATAATGTGGGTAATATGGTATGCTTTTACAGGGCAGTATCATAAAGTTTATAGGCAGTCAAGATTAAGAGTGGTTTATAAAACATTTTGGCAATCGTTAATAGGCGTATTAGCTATTTTTTTCGTTTTATTATTAGACGACCAAGTGGGAAACTACACAAAATACTATGCTACATTTTCATTTTTATTGGTAGCACAGTTTTTTTTCACTACAGTTTGTCGGCTTATTTTATTGACATTTATAAAGCATAAAATGGCTAAAGGAGAAATTTTAACTAATGCCGTAATTGTAGGAAGTAAATATAAAGCCAAGCAATTTTTTGACGATTTTAATAGAAACCCGTTGGTTTATGGCTACGATATTAAAGGTGTGGTAGGAATAAATGGAGGCGTTATAAATGCAGAAGGACTTCCTTTTTTAGGAAATTTAGCCTCTTTAGAAGAAATTTGCATAAAATACAATATAGAAGATGTAATAATAGCTGTAGAAACAAAAGAACATTTATTTATTAATAAAATTATAATTTCTTTGTCGTCTTTAGCTGTGTTTATTAGAATTATACCCGATTTGTACGATATTTTATCGGGTTCGGTAAATATGCGAGAAGTAATAGGTGCTCCGTTAATTGATATTTTCCCCGATGCGATGCCTTTATGGCAGCAAAACATAAAGCGACTGTTAGATGTTGTAATTTCTTCTGTAGCATTAATTATTTTATTTCCATTTTTTATAATAATAGCATTAACAATTAAGGTAACAGATAAAGGTTCTATATTTTATTCTCAGCTAAGAGTGGGCAAGGGTGGTGAAATGTTTAGGATGTATAAATTTAGATCTATGAAAGAAGATGCCGAGCCTAATGGTCCTGCACTTTCTGCCGATAATGATGAAAGAATAACACCTTTGGGCAAATTTATGCGTAAGTGGCGTATAGACGAGTTGCCACAGTTTTGGAATGTACTAAAAGGCGATATGAGTTTAATAGGACCACGCCCCGAAAGAAAATATTACATAGACTTAATGAGTGAAAAAGCTCCAGAAGTGAAACACCTACAGCGTGTAAGACCAGGACTTACATCTTTAGGAATGGTTAAATTTGGCTATGCTCAAAATGTAGATGAAATGATACAGCGTTTGAAATACGATATTATTTATATAGAAAAACGCTCTTTAGGCTTAGATTTTAAAATATTTCTTTACACCTTAATTACATTAATTAGAGGAAGAGGAAAGTAAATTTTGAGGTAGAATAAAAATAGATGTGTAGAAAACCTTGAAACACAAAAGAAAGAGGCTATAGTTATAAGAGGAAAGATTATAAAACTTTTAAAAATAGCATAATTTAGTAGCAATATTAATTTTCATTAACAAACAAATAGTTCTTTTTTCTTTTAGTTATTAGCCTTACCTTTGCACTTCAATTTTAAAAAAAGAATAAAATAATGGCAACAAACAGAACTTTTACAATGATTAAACCTGATGCTACCGCAGCAGGGCACGCAGGTGCAATTTTAGACCAAATACTTAAAGGTGGATTTAAAGTTGTAGCATTAAAATATACTAAATTGACTATAGATCAAGCTAAAGCTTTTTATGCAGTACATGCTGAGCGTCCCTTTTATGGCGAGTTGGTAGAATTTATGACAGAAGGTCCTATTTATGCAGCTATATTAGAAAAAAATAATGCCGTAGCAGATTTTAGAACTTTAATAGGTGCTACTAATCCGGCAGAAGCAGCAGAAGGAACTATACGTAAAAGATTTGCAGAAAATATAGGAAGAAATGCGGTTCATGGTAGCGACAGCGATGAAAACGCAGCCATAGAAGGTAATTTCTTTTTTAGTAACTTAGAGAGATTTTAATAACTATAAATTTTACAATTATGAAAAATATTAAATTTTTATTGGTATTTATGGCAATAGCCGTAGCACTAACATCATGCAAAAAAATAGCTACAGTAGAAGTAGTTAACCAAAACAACTGCGATTATAACTTTTTTCAGGGTAGCAGTTCAAGTGGAGAGTATTTAGGTATAGTGAATGCCAACAGCACAAAATCTTTTGAAATAGAATTAGAAAAAGGCTTGTTTAGTGATTTAATAGAAAATGCCGGAGATTTTTATGCAGAACCTAACAGCTGTTTCGGATATTCAGATGAATATTTTTATGTAGAGCTAAAAAAGAAAAAAACTTCTACTATTTTAATAGATTAAAACTCTTTACTTTCCGATAAAAAATACCATTGTAAAATCCAAAATAGTTTAAACTATTTTGGGTTAGCAATTGGTATTAAGCAGGAATAGTAAATTTTATAGTAGTACCGTTGCTTTCTTGGTTTTTATCTACCCATATTTCCCCACCATGATTTTCAATTATCTTTTTGCAAATAGCTAACCCCATGCCGCTATTATTAGTATTGCCTAATTTTTTAAACATTTTGAATACTTCTTCATTTTTGCTTTCTTCTATTCCTATTCCGTTATCGCTAACTTCTATTAAATAGTTGTTTTTCTGCTTGCTACTATCTATTTTTATTTTAGGCTTTTCTACTGTGTTTTGAATTGAATTAGTAATTAAATTTTCAAAAACTGTAATCATTTGCTTTTTATTGCACTTAGCCACCGGCAGTTTAGATACAACAGCTATTTCGGCTTTGTTGTCTTCAAATATGTTTTTCAACCGCAATTTTACATTGTCTATTATTTGAGCTAAGTCTATTTCTTCATAAGAAAATTGTTCTTCATCAAGCTGAGAGTATTGAATAATACCGTCTAACATTTTATTCATATTGTTTATGCCTGTATTAATGAATTTTATATACTGCATACTCTCTTCATCAAATTTTTCGGCATGTTTTTTCTGTAAAAGTTCAGAAAAGCCACTTATGCTTCTCATTGGCTCTTTAAAATCATGCGAAAGAATATAGGCAAAACGCTCTAACTTATTATTTTTTTCAAGATACTCCTCAAGTTTATTGTTTTTTTCTACGAGTTTATTGTTACTCTCTTCTAAAGCT
The DNA here is from genome assembly GCA_020635995.1 of Chitinophagales bacterium. NCBI lineage: Bacteria > Pseudomonadati > Bacteroidota > Chitinophagia > Chitinophagales > Chitinophagales bacterium. The sequence goes on from JACJYS010000002.1 coordinate 370,160, forward strand.
TTTTTGGTTTCAAAATATTCTGTTTCATTTTTTACAATTACTATTGCTTTTTCTTTATCTATAGGCGAGCAACTGTTGTTTAAGCGAAAAACTTTCCCATTTAGCTCTCTATCTATATAAAACTGAACGGTTTCTTGTTTACTAATAGCGTTTCTTAATTTTTCTAACACAATAGCGGCTTCTTTTTCAGGCAAAACATCTGTTACATGTTTTCCTACTATATCCATATTAGGTCTGTAATCTGTTGTGTTATTTCCTTTAAATACGTTCAAATAAAAGCCTTCTGTATTTACTACCAACACTATTTCCGGTATGGCATTTATTAACGCATTTTTGTATTCATAGGCTGTTTTATAAAATTTTCTTTGTCCTACCTCTGCGGTTATATCGTTGGTAAAAGTAATTATTTGCGTAGGATTGCCTTCGGCATCTCTCTTAAATACCTTTTTGCATACATTTAGCCAATACGATTTACTTTCTATGGCAGAAAAATAATTAACATCGGCATCTATTTTTTCTTCTCCATTAAGTTTAAGTGCTTTGATTTTTAACTCTTGTATGCTGGGGTTGCTACTTTCTTCTAAATCAAAAGTGTTCCACTCATCTTCATAGTAACCCAAATATTTCCTATGCTTAAAGTTTGAATAAGTTATTCTTTTTTCAATTAAATCATACACATAAATATAGCTTGAACTACTATCTAAAATTTGCTGGCTTGTAGTTTCATAAGCATGATTTGTAGTTTGTATTTCTACATTTCTTTTTTGGCTCTGAATTTTAGCAAAAGATACCGCAGGCGTGTTTTCTTTATCGCTATTTTTACTTTTAAGAATATTACTTTCTAACTCATATACAGACCCCGTATTATTTTTTAAGGTAAATGAAAACACTTCCTTTTTTAACTCTACATTTTTAGAAACTTTAAATTGTTCTTCATCTACAGTTATAGATTTATCTTCAATAGCATTAATGAAATCTATTAATCTTTCCTCTGTTTTTGCTTTTTCATCTATAATTTCCTGTACACTTGGTAAGGTATAAACGCTTTGGCAGTTTAAATAAAGGTATTTCTTGTTTCGGGGTAAAAGTTTTAAGTATTCAGTGTCATGATGATAAAAGCTAACTTCGTTAAAAAGGTGGTTAACGTTATTTTGTACTAAATAAAAGCCTCTTAGGTTTGTTTTGTTTACATTAAAATCTTGATGAATGATATACGTGCTTATACTGTTATCAGAAAGATAAGTTTTAACTTTTGACGAGATATTTATATCAAAAGTTTTAAAGAAATTTAGACCAACAAACTCATTATCATTGATTTTTAAATCATAATAATCCTCCACATCAATAATTACATTATTGTTGTCTAAATAAAAAGTACACACACACTTACACACACAAAATGGTTTACCTAATTATTAAAACTACTTAAAAAGTTATACGAACTTTTATGCTGTATAGTTACAACTTTTTTTTCAAAAATTTATAGAATATTTTGTTAAAATCTAATACAATTCAAATTTTAATAAACGTGTTTCTATTTTGCCGTTAAACAGCTTTATTTTTTGGCTTGTTTTTAAGCCTATGTGTTTTCTGGCTTCTACATTTCCGGAAATTATCCAAGCCGTCCAACCTTCAAAATTTTGTTTTAAATGATTGCCTATTTCTTTGTATAATTGTATGATGTCATCACTTTTTATTCTTTCGTCATAAGGCGGATTTAAAACCACAACTCCTTGATTTTCTTTAGGTTTATATTTAAAAAAATCTCCTTGCTCTAAATGATGAATAGGCATAAATCCGGCTCGCACCATATTTTCTTTTGCTATTTGAAATGTTTTATGGTCTATTTCTATTCCTTTCACATTTGGATATTCATTCAATATTGCTTTATTGGCATCGGCATATACTTTTTTCCATAATTTTTCATCAAAATTGGGCCAATTCATAAAACCAAAATCTGCTCTATCAATTCCCACAGGCTTGTTAGTTGCTTTAAATAAAGCTTCTATAACCAAAGTCCCAGAGCCTGTCATGCCATCAAAAAATGGCATTTTCCCGTCCCACTCCGATAAAGCAATAACGCCTGCTGCCAGCACTTCGTTTAAAGGAGCCTGCCCGCCTTCTAATTTATATCCTCTTTTAAATAAACTGTCGCCCGAAGCATCTATTGCTAATTGAATATCATTCTCTCTTATGTTTAATGAGAAAATAAAATTTGGCTTTCTCACATCTACATTTGGGCGTTTGTTGTCTTGCTTTCTAAAAAAATCGCAGATAGCATCTTTTACTCTTAATGCTGCATATTTTGAGTGCTTAAAAACCGAAGAATGTACAATGGAATCAATTTTAAAAGTGTCATCTACACTCATAAATTTTGACCAATCAAACTCGTAGCATTTTCTGTACAAATCATCTTCATTTTGGGCAGAAAAAGTATAAAATGGCTGTATTATTCTTAAACTTAATGCACTGTATAAATGTATTTTGTACAATGTTTCATCATCACATTCTAATGAAATAGCTCTGTTTAATACCTGAACATTTGAGGCGCCTAAATTGGCTAATTCTTTAGCACATACTTCTTCTAAACCAAATAATGTTTTGGCAATATATTGTTTCATAATTGTGGCAAAGATAACTATTTATCTATCCACTTTACTTTGTCTTGTATGGGTGTTATTCTACGCCCGGGTTTTATTTCTTCGTTAGGAACACCTAAGTATAAAAATCCTAAAACATCATCTTCTGCTTCAAATCCCAAATAGTTTTTCATTTCATCAGTAAAAGTCATTCCCCCACTATGAATATATGCGGCATATCCCATAGCACTAGCTGCTAATTGCATATTTTGTACTGCCATAGCTGTAGCTTCTATTTCTTCTATTTTAGGTATGTGAGCATTTGCACCTCTTTTATTTATAATGGCTATAATATGCGAAGTGCTTTTTGCTCTTTCTATTAATCCGTTGTATTTAACTTGTTTAAACTTATCGGCAGGAGCATTATTTTTATACATATCGGCATGAGCTTTACTTATAGTGTGTTTTCCCTCATCTGTAAAAACTACAAAACGCCAAGGTTCTGTATATCCATGGGTTGGAGCCCAGTTAGCACATTCTAATATTGTCCAAACATCAGCATCGGGTATTTTTTCATTACTGCATTGCTCTGGTTTAATGGTTCTTCTTTCTTTAATGTTTTGGATAACTGTTTGTGCTTTATTCATCTTATTATTTTTTTAAACTCAACACTTATTCGGCAAAAAAGGTTTACTATTACTATTTTTACACAAAATAATTTTTTATGAAAGCAGCAGTATTAACCAAATTTGGCAAAGCAGAAGAAGCTTTTGAAATACGTGAAGTAGAAATGCCTACTATTAAAAGCAATGAAGTTTTAATAAAAGTAGAAGGATTTGGCTTAAATTTTGCCGATATAATGGCACGGCAAGGCAATTATCAAGATTGTCCTCCTTTGCCGGCTATTTTAGGTTATGATGTGGTAGGCGAAGTAGTGGAAACAGGAAAAGATGTTAGTAATGTAAAAAAAGGCGACCGAGTAACCTCCATGACTCGTTTTGGTGGTTATGCAGAATATGCAGTTACAGATTATAGAGCTTGTGCCAAAATAGCTAATGATTATCCCTTAGGAAAAGCCACCGCCTTAACTACCCAGTACTGCACAGCAGATTATTGTTTTAACCAAATGATGAATTTATTTGAAGGCGATAAAGTGCTTATTCACGCTGCGGCAGGAGGTGTAGGTACGGCATTAGTGCAAATGGCGGCAAACAGAGGCTGTGAAATATTTGCAACAGCAGGCTCGGAAGAAAAAATGGAATATTTAAAAAATATGGGTGTACAGCATCCTATTAATTACAGAAAAAATGATTTTGATGTAGAAGTAGCAAAAATTTTAGGCGATGAAAAACTTGATGCTATTTTTGACCCTATTGGTGGCAGTAATGCCAAAAAAGGATATAAATTATTAGCTTCGGGTGGTAGAATATTATTATTTGGAGCTTCTTCTATGACGGGCACGTCTATTTTTGGGAAAATTGGTGTAGGATTAGGTTTTGGATTTTATCATCCTGTACAGTTTATGCTAAAAAGCCAAGCCATGATAGGCGTAAATATGCTTCGCATAGCAGATAATAGACCTTTTACCTTAAAAAGAAGTTTAGATAATGTAGTAAGAGATGTAGAAAAAGAAATTTTAAATCCTACCGTAGCAAAAATATTTTCTATAAATCAATTGGCAGAAGCACACAATTATTTAGAAAGTAGAAAAAGTATAGGAAAAGTAAGTGTTTCATGGAATTGATTTGTTTTTAATAACTTTACACAAAATTTTACAGTATGAAAAAAATATATACTTCAATTGTAATTTCATTATTTTCAATAATTCTCTTTGGTCAAAGCAACCAATATATTCACTTTGACGGGCAAAATGACTATATTTCTGTAGAAAATGGAGCACAATATATAAATGGGCTTAGTGCTTTTTCTATGACGGGCTGGTTTTATGCAGATAAGCTACAGTACGGAGCCGGCATGATGGGCATTAGAGGAGAAGGCAATGGAAGTGGACAAATTTATTTGCTTCAGTTGGGAAACGGAGGTTTAGAATGCCGAATTAATACAAGTGGTGGATTATTTCAAGTGGTAGGTGCAGATAGCACCGTAATAGCTGAGCAATGGCAACATTATGCTTTTGTATATGACGGCAGCACTTTTAAAGTATATATTGATGGCAATTTATTGGGTTCTACCAATGCCAGCGGAGTATTTCAATCTACTGACAAACCTTTTGGAATAGGTAAAAGTTTAATTTCGGGATTTAATTTTGTTTATCCCGGCAGAGCAGATGAAGTAACACTTTGGTCTAAAGCCTTAACTCTATCAGACATTACTTATATGATTAGCAATGAACCAGTAGGAAACGAAACAGGATTAGAGCTATATTTTAAATGCAACCAAGGTTATCCATTTGGCAATAATACTTCTATTACTCATCTTAAAAATGAAATAGGAAATGGAGCAAGAGATGGACTAATAAACAATATGGCTATGCAAGATAGCACTTCAAATTTTGGAGGCACATTAGAGCCTTATGTTCAAGCTATTAGTTTTCCTCAGTTAGCCAATAAAGAGGTAAATGATGCTCCTTTTGCTTTAAATGCTGTTACCACTTCCGGTCTTCCGGTTTCTTATTCTATAATTTCGGGGCCGGCTACTGTTTCGGGCAATACTTTAACTTTAACAGGTACTTCGGGTACTGTGGTTGTAGAAGCCAATCAAGCGGGTAACGGTTCTTTCTTTGCTGCCGAGCCTGTCCAATCTTCTTTTGAAGCGATTGATGCTTCAACGGTTTTTGCTTCAGTAGATATCAGAAATCCTTTAAGTGGTTATGTTTATGCCCGAACTTTGTCGCCTATTGAGTTAGCCGCTGTAATAGATATTTCTTACTCAGATATATTAAGTGTAGGAGATGTGAAATTTGAAGTTAATGGCGAAAACGTTGGAGTGAAATATTGGGATAACTTACATTACACAGGCTGGTGGACACCTCCGGCTTATGGCACGTACACTTTTGATGTAATAGCTAAAAATAACTATGGAGCCAGCTATACTGAATCTGTAACTTTTGAAGTAGTAAATCCTAATGCCGATATTAATATAGATGCTTTTAATAGTATTTTAATAAATGCAGGTGTTGGTCCACAAGAAGCAGAAGCTACACTCCCTTGCTATGTGGGTGCTTTTGATAGCATTATAGGATTATTAGATGTGGCTTGTACGCCCCAAGGTTGCGATGAATGGGATTTTCTGGCTAATGTAGAAGCACAAGGACATAATGGTGAGTGGTATCAAATAATAAGATACATAACTCCTTATGGCGTGCCCTGCAACCATCAAATAGATTTAACCGATTTTATGTCTTTACTACAAGGAAAAGTAAAATTTAGGGTAAATTATTCTACACAAGGTCTTGGTTTCCAGTATTCTTTAAATCTTGATTATAAAGAAGGAACTCCCGATTATGTGTATAGCAAAATAGATAAATTGTGGAACGACACCTACAATTTTGGCGATTATGCCGATTTGCAACCTTGTGAAACTTATAATTTTGATTATGATGCCAATACCTTAGCTTCAAAACTAAAATTAATTTCTACTGGGCATGGGTGGGATGTAAATTATAATACGGGAAATGCGGCAGAATTTCATGAAGATACACATCATATTTGGGTTAATGGAAATGAAACTTTTTCGCAACATAACTGGTATGACTGTAATCCAAATCCTGATAATTGTAGCCCTCAAAACGGAACTTGGTATTACGACCGTGCTGGCTGGTGCCCAGGGGCTATAGCACAATGGTTTGATTATAATATGACACCGTTTATAAACTCATCTCCTGTGCAGCTCAACTATATTTTTGATGAAAATTATATAGATTTATGCCATCCTAACCACCCTGATTGTGTTACCGGAGTAACCTGCAATAACTGCGACCAAGGTTTTAATCCGCATTTAATTGTGTCTTCTTATGTTATTTCTAAAAGCAATACGCCTTTTAATACAGATACAACTTATACTAATATTGCAGAAGTAATAGAAAATCCTATCAAATTTGATGTTTATCCCAATCCAAATTTTGGAAAATTTTATGTTGATGTTAATAATAGTGTTAAAAATTATACTATTGCAATATATGATGTAATGGGAAAAGCTATTTTAGAAACCCAAAAAATAAATGACACAAAGACTTTAATAGATATTAGCGGAACAGCTAAAGGTGTGTATATGGTACAAGTTAGAACTGAGCAGTATAGCCTTACTCACAAAATAATAGTAGAAAAATAGATTTTTCTATTATTTGTCTTTCAGTTGGAGTTTATTCCAAATTTCCGGAAGCATACGCATAGTAGCCATTTCTTTCCATTTTTTGCGTGCTTCTATGGCCGGAGAGCCATAGTAAATTTTGCCACCTTCTAAATTTTTATCTACATTAGAGGAAGCTAAAAGTACCGCTCCTTTTCCTATGGTAACATCTTTAGAAATACCCACTTTACCATAAAGAATAACATCATCTTCTATTATAGATTTCCCTGCTATGGCAACTTGAGCACACAATAAGCAATTTTTGCCTACCACCACTCCGTGTGCTATGTGCACTTGACTATCTATTTTAGTTCCTCTTCCAATTATGGTATTGCCCGAAACGCCACTATCTATAGTACATGAAGAACCTATTTCTACATTATCTTCTATTATTGTTCTGCCAATAGTGTGCATTTTTTCATATTCCTTGCCTTTTTTATGTAAGTAAAAAGCATCGCTACCTACGGTAGTATTAGAATGTATAATAACATTATTGCCTATTTCTGTATAATTATAAATAGTTACATTAGGATGAATAATACAATTCTTTCCTATTTTAACATGTTTGCCTACAAAAACATTAGGCTGTATTATGGTATCTTCTCCTATTTGTGCCGTAGAAGAAACACTTGACGAAGAACGCAAAAAAGGTCGGGCGTTTAACGCCAAAGTGTTGTATAGTTCAAAAGGATTTTCTATAACTAAAAGTGCTTTCCCTTTTGGGCAATCTACTTCTTTATTTATGATAATAACTTTAGCTATGCTGTTAATTACTTTATTGTAGTATTTGGGGTGGTCAACAAAAGTAATGCTATCATTTTCCAACTTATGAATTTCATTAATGCTACCTATTACGGCATTTTCATTTCCAATAAGTTTAATACGGTATTTTGTAGCTATTTCTTTAGCAGTAGTCGTTTTTGTTAGTTTCAATTTAATTATAACTTTTTTAACTATTAATTGCCAGCCAAGCCATTAAACCGATGCTGTGCTGCAAGGCATCATCATCTACATTAAAATGGCTGGTGTGTAAACCAAACGTTGTTTTTTTGTTTTCATTGCCTGTGCCTACTCTGTAAAAACAAGATGGCACTTTTTGACTGTAATACCCAAAATCTTCTGCTCCCATACGTTGTGGTATATCTATCACGTTTTCTTTGCCTAAATAATTGTTGGCTTCAAAAATTAGTTTATGGGTAAATTCTTCATTGTTTTCTACGCAAGGATAACCTACCACTATATTTACATCACAAGAAGCACCACTGGCTTTAGCTGTATTTTGGGCTATCTCTTTTATCCATTTATGAGCTTCAAAACGAAGTGTTTCGTTCATAGCACGTAGTGTACCTTCTATTTTTACTTCATCGGGCAGTACATTGGTAGCTCCTTTACCTTCTATTTTTCCAAAAGAGAGTACTATCGTGTCAAAAGGATTGGTTTTTCGGCTAACTACTTGCTGCAAATTAACTATTATTTGGCTTGCTGTTAGTACGCTGTCTATGGTTTCGTGTGGACGAGCAGCGTGTCCGCCTTTTCCTTTAATGGTCATATAAATTTCATCGGCAGAAGCCATAAATTTTCCGGCTTTAAAACCAAATGTCCCCGTTTTTAGCTCGGGAGAAACATGTTGACCTATTATGTAATCTACTTTAGGATTTTCTAAAACTCCTTCGGCTATCATGGCAGGTGCTCCACTTGGTATTTTTTCTTCAGAAGGCTGAAAAATTATTTTAAATGTTCCTTCAAATTCACTTTTTAGTTCATTTAAAATTAAAGCTGTTCCCAATAAACTGGAAGTATGAAAATCATGCCCACAAGCGTGCATAATGCCTTCATTTTTAGATTTGTAGGCAAAGGAGTTTTGCTCTATTATGGGCAAAGCATCTATATCTCCTCTTAAAGCTATACATTTTTTGTCAGCATTTGTCCCTTTTATTAATGCCACCACGCCCGTTTTAGCCATTGTGCTAAAAGAAATATGATGGTTTTTTAAAACTTGCTGAATAAATTTTGAGGTTTCAAATTCTTGAAAAGACAATTCTGGTGTTGCATGTAAATGCTGTCGCCATTTAACCACATCTTGGTGGTATTTTTTAGCTAAGTCTTTTATTTTTTTAGCTAAAGGCATTGTTTACTTTATTTTAATTTCATCTCGCACCACAAAAGCAGATTGAAATTCGCCTATTATTTCATCCATGTATTTGTAGGCTTCTAATCGGGTTTTAAAATCGCCTATTCTTAGCTTGTAGTAAGGTTGATCATACACAATATATGCTTTCACATTAGAATGTTTTTGATAAAGTTCGGTTTTTTTAGTGTAAACTTCATCTCTATTTGAGCTATTTATCAGCTGTATTCTGTAGCCGCTGTCTTTATCTCTATGTTCATTTTTATCTAAATGAGCTTCTAACATAAATGCCAAATCAAAATCTGCATCTATTTGCACTTTATCGTTTAAGTGATAAGAATATTGTGCTTTTACGACAAAAATAAAAATGATGAGAATAAATGTTCCAACTACTTTTTTCATAATTTTATATTAAGTTTAAACTACTGCTTGCTCCCAGCCTGTCTGCACCTGCTTCTACTAATGCTTCTGCTTGTTCTTTAGTTTTAATTCCTCCTGAAGCTTTAAGTTTTATGTGCTCAGGCAAATTTTTTCTTAAAAGTTCTATATCCTCTACTTTAGCTCCACTTGAAGCAAATCCTGTAGATGTTTTAACAAAATCTACACCAATTTTTGCACAAATTTCGCATGCTTTTAGTTTTTCATCTTGGGTTAATAAAGCTGTTTCTATAATTACCTTCACTTTTTTACTTCTTAAATGTGCTAAGGTTGTTATAGTTTGTATGTCATTTTCTACATAGCTGTAATCTTTATTTTTTAAAGCAGCTATGTTTATTACCATATCTATTTCATCTGCTCCTTCATCTATGGCTTTGCGTGTTTCCTCTACTTTGGCTGGCGTAGTAGAATATCCCAAAGGGAAACCAACTACTGTAACTACCAAACAATCAGATTTTTCTAACAAAGTAGTTGCTTTTTTTACAAAATAAGGAGGCACGCACACTCCGGCAAAATTATTTTCTTTAGCTTCTTGGCAAATCCTCTCTACATCTTCATTGCCGGTATCTGCTTTTAGTACCGTATGTTCTATTTTACTTACTATATCCATTTATAGTTGTTTTTAAGGTTCTATTTTTATTATTGCCCGTGGCACTGTTTATATTTTTTCCCACTTCCACATGGACAAGGGTCATTTCTACCCACTTTTGGCTCTGTTCTTACTGGCTCGGCTTTTCTTTGTTCTCTTTCTTGGTTTTCCTCATCGTCAGAACGGGAAGTTTTCATTTTATCTAAATTAGTTCTTTCCACCGCCTGATTTGTTTTTACATTTTCGGCTTTTTGCTCCGGCAAAGAACCTTTAAATAAAAACTGTACTACATCTCTATTTATTTCAGATGCCAAACCTTTAAACAATTCAAAAGCTTCTAATTTATATATTAATAACGGATCTTTTTGCTCTAAAGATGCATTTTGTACTTCCTTTTTCAAATCGTCCATTTGGCGTAAGTGGTGTTTCCACGCTTCATCTATCATGGCTAAAGAAACACTTTTTTCAAATTCTACTATTAGCTGTTTTCCTTTGTTTTTAATATTTTTTTCTAAAGGAACTAATACATTTAGCTGTTTTTTGCCATCGGTAAATGGCACTACTATGTTTTTAACGGTTTCGCCTCTATTTTTATGTATTTGCTCAAATATAGGAAGTGTATTTTTGGCTATTCGTTCTGTTTTTTCTTTGTAAACCTTACGAGCTTCTATATAAAGCATTTTAGCTACTTCATTTTGGCTCTTTTTTAAGAAATCTTCTCTACTTATTTGAGTATCTAAAGAAAAGAAGATGATAGCATTTAATTTAAAATTGTCATAATCTTCTTGTGGTCTGTTTAGTGCTACTATTTCTTCGCATAAATTATAGATAGCATCCATAATATCTAAGGACAATCTATCGCCAAACAAAGCATTTTTTCTTCTTTTGTAGATTACTTCACGTTGCATATTCATTACATCATCGTATTCAAGCAAACGTTTTCTTATACCAAAGTTGTTTTCTTCTACTTTCTTTTGGGCGGTTTCTACGTTTTTAGTAATCATAGAGTGCTGAATTACTTCGCCTTCTTTAAAACCTAATCTATCCATCCATTTAGCCATATTTTCCGAGCCAAATAAACGCATTAGTTTATCTTCTAAAGAAATGAAAAACTGCGAAGAGCCCGGGTCTCCTTGACGACCGGCACGACCACGCAACTGGCGGTCAATTCGTCTTGAATCGTGGCGTTCTGAACCCACTATTGCTAAACCTCCTGCGGCTACTACTTCTGGCGAAAGCTTAATATCCGTTCCCCTTCCTGCCATGTTGGTAGCTATGGTAACAGCTCCTGCTCTACCTGCTTCTGCCACTATATCTGCTTCTCGCTGATGCTGTTTAGCATTTAAAACTTGATGTTTTATACCTTTCATTTGTAGCAAACGGCTTATTAACTCAGAAACTTCTACACTTGTAGTACCCACTAACACAGGGCGTCCTTGCTCTGTAAGTTTTTGAATTTCATCGGCAATACCGTTAAATTTCTCTCTGGTAGTTCTGTATATTAAGTCATTTTGGTCATCACGCTGTATAGGTTTATTGGTAGGAATAACCACCACGTCTAATTTATATATATCCCAAAACTCTTGACTTTCTGTTTCGGCAGTACCTGTCATTCCACTTAGTTTGTGGTACATTCTAAAAAAGTTTTGAAGTGTAATAGTAGCCATAGTTTGAGATGCTGCTTCTACTTTTACATTTTCTTTGCTTTCTATAGCTTGGTGCAAACCGTCTGAATATCTACGACCATCCATTATACGCCCCGTATTTTCATCTACTATTTTCACTTTGCCGTCCATTACCACATATTCTACATCTTTTTCAAAAAGTGTATATGCTTTTAGCAACTGCTGAATAGTGTGTAACCTTTCTGTTTTAATGGCATAATCTTGCATGAGCTGTTCTTTAAGCTCCATTTTTTCTTCATCATTTTTATCAGATTTTTCAATATCTGCTATTTTGCCACCTACATCGGGTACTACAAAGAAATTTTTATCTTCTCCTCCAGAAGTTATTAGCTCTATACCTTGCTCTTTAAGTTCTACAGAGTTTTGTTTTTCTTCTATTACAAACAATAAGTCTTCATCTACTATTGGCATTTCCTTGTTTTGGTCTTGCATATAGTGATTTTCTGTTTTTTGCAAGATTTGTTTTACACCTTGCTCACTCAAAAACTTAATTAACGGCTTGTTTTTAGGCAGTGCACGGTAGGCTTGCAATAAAGCAAAACCGCCATCGCCCGGCTTGTAGCCTGTATTTCCGGCTTTTATTAGTTTTTTTGCGTCATTTAAGTATTGCGTAGCTTTATTTCTTTGAGCTTCCACTAATTTTGATATTCTTGGTTTTAATTCATAAAACTGCTCTTCATCGTTGGTATCTACTTGTCCGCTAATAATTAAAGGTGTACGAGCATCATCTATTAAAACAGAGTCCACCTCATCTATCATGGCATAGTGTAGTTTTCGCTGCACTAACTCACTTGCATTTCGCAACATATTATCTCTTAAATAATCAAAACCAAATTCGTTATTGGTTCCATAAGTAATATCTGCTTTGTAAGCGGCTATTCTTTCTTCAGAGTGAGGTCTGTATCTGTCTATACAATCTACTTTTATACCCAAAAAGTTAAAAATAGGGGCATTCCACTCGCAGTCCCTTGTAGCTAAGTAGTTGTTTACCGTAATAATATGTACGCCCAAACCCGGCAGTGCATTTAAGTACGCAGGAAGCGTAGAAACTAAAGTTTTACCTTCCCCTGTTTGCATTTCTGCTATTTTACCTTGGTGTAGTACAATTCCGCCTATCAACTGTACATCATAATGCACCATATTCCATGTAACTTGAGCTCCGGCTGCCATCCACGAATTTTTGTATGTAGCATTATTGCCCTCTATAGTTACAAAATCTGACGAAGCGGCTAAATCTCTATCCATATCTGTAGCGGCAGATACCATTTCAGTATTTTGAGAAAATCTTCTTGCTGTTTCTTTGACTACGGCAAATGCTTGAGGTAAAATTTGCTCTAATATTTCTTCTACTTTTTGGTCTTTTTCTAATTTTAGCTCGTCAATTTTGTCAAAAATTTCTTCTTTTTCTTCTACAGGCATTTCTAAGTTCTCAGAAACTTGCTGTTCTAAAGATTCTATTTTATCGTCTATCTCTTTAGTGTAAGCGTTTATTTTATCTCTAAAAACCTTGGTTTTGCCACGCAATTCATCATTGCTAACGTTCTTTAGCTTTTCAAATTCGCTATTTATTTCATCTACAATAGGCTGTATTGCCTTAATGTCTTTTTCGTGTTTGTTGCCAAAGATTTTACCAAAAACCTTTTCTACAAAATTTGCCATAAACTGTTTTTCTATTTAAGATGTACAAAAGTACGAGATAATATTAAAATCAAACTCAATATTCTGTCTTTCAAATAACATTCCATTAATATTAATCGGAAATAATGTCATAAACCTTATATTTTTGCAAAAAATAACACAAATGAACATTCTTATAATTGGCTCAGGAGGGAGAGAACATACTTTTGCTTGGAAACTTAAACAAAGTCCTTTAACTAACAATTTATATGTAGCTCCGGGCAATGGGGGTACTAAAAAAATAGCTACTAATATAAATATTGATGTTTGCGATTTTGAAACTCAAAAGAAATTTTGCTTAGAAAACAACATTGACATAGTTGTAGTAGGACCAGAAGTGCCATTAGTGGAAGGTATTTACGATTATTTTAAAAATGATGAAGCTTCAAAGCATATTAATGTAATAGGTCCTTCAAAAAAAGGTGCACAACTTGAAGGAAGTAAAAGTTTTGCTAAATATTTTATGCAAAGACACCATATTCCTACTGCGGCATTTAATGAGTTTACTTCAGATAATTTAGCACAAGGTTTTTTGTTTATAGAGCAAAATAAAGCTCCGTTTGTACTTAAAGCAGACGGGCTGGCAGCAGGAAAAGGTGTGGTTATAACTGAGGATAAAATGGAAGCTAAAGCTACGCTTATAGAAATGATAACCGCGGCAAAATTTGGCGAAGCCGGCAGTAAAGTAATTATAGAAGAATTTTTAAAAGGGATAGAATTTTCTGTTTTTGTACTTACAGATGGCGAAAATTATGTAATACTTCCCGAAGCAAAAGACTATAAACGCATAGGCGAAGGCGACAAAGGCTTAAACACGGGCGGAATGGGAGCAGTTTCTCCGGTGCCGTTTGTTACAGATGAATTAATGCAAAAGGTAATACAAAAAGTAGTAGAACCTACCGTAAAAGGTTTAAAAGAAGAAAATATTACCTACAAAGGTTTTATTTATGTAGGGTTAATTTTAGTAGAAAATGAGCCTTATGTAATAGAATACAACTGCCGTATGGGCGACCCGGAAACGGAAATAGTACTACCAAGATTGGAAAACGATTTAGTAGAACTGTTTAATGCCGTAAAACACCGAAATTTAGATAAAGTAGAAATAAAACACAGCAAAAAACATGGAGCTACGGTTATTTTGGCATCGGGTGGCTATCCGGAAAGTTATGAAAAAGGAAAAGAAATAAGTTTACCTAAGGCTAAAGAAGATGTAATGGTTTTTCATGCCGGCACAAAGGAACAAAATGGCAAACTGCTGACCAATGGCGGACGCGTAATAGCCGTAAGTGCTTTAGGAGAATCTTTAAAAAACGCTTTAAGCAAAGCGAATGCTGTAGCTAATGAAATTGAATTTGATAAAAAATACTATAGAAAAGATATAGGCTGGGAGTTTTGAGGAAAAAATGGATATTCAAACTATAAAGATAGATTTGATAAGGTTTTTTTAAGTATATAAATTATTTATCTTGTTAAATAAACATAATCTCTAAGTACAGTTTTTAAAAAAACACTACTACTTTTACTGCCCTGCGGAGTTTTTACATCCATAGTTTTAGCCACATAGGCACTTAATGAGTTTAGTGCTTTCATGTGCGTTTCGTTTGGAAATTTTTGGTATCTATCTAAAGTTTCTTTAACTACCAACATTTGCTCTTCAGAAAAATTTTTAGCCATATTAAAAGAAACATCATAATCCTTTATGTTTATCATTTTTAAAACATCATTGAGCTTATAACTCTGTGGATTTTGTACTTGTATAACAACCGTATTAGCTATAATATCGCCCAGCCGCTGACTTTTGTTTGTAGATAATACAGCAACTACAGCCACAATGCCGCTTGAAAAAGTAATATCAACCAAACGAAACATCCACCGGGTTAAATAGTCTATAAATTCCGGTCTTTCGCCATTAGTTTTTATTACTCTTAT
Source organism: Chitinophagales bacterium (assembly GCA_020635995.1). NCBI lineage: Bacteria > Pseudomonadati > Bacteroidota > Chitinophagia > Chitinophagales > Chitinophagales bacterium. The sequence goes on from JACJYS010000002.1 coordinate 385,493, forward strand.
GCCCAATGCTCTTTTACCTAAACTCTGTCCATTCATAAAATATTCAAACAGTAAATGGTAAAACATAATTATAGGCAGTATAATTAAATAAACATATAGTTCGCTAAAATCACTATTTCTTGGGAAAAAAGATACTAATATTAAAACCAAGATGTAATAAATAACCCCAATAGCAAAACTATCAATAATAAAAGCTAAAATACGCTGCATTACTCCAGCTAAACTATAACTAATAGCTACCTGCTGAGCAGTTTCTACATCTATTGACTTCATTCATTAAACTTTAAAAATATATTTCTATTTCTGTCAAAAATACACTTTTTTTTAAGATATTTAAGCTCGCAAAACGATGAAGGAAACTAAATTTGTAAATCAGAATAAGGAAAAATGGCAAGAGTTTGAAAAACTAAGCCAAAGCAAAACAAAGAACCCCGATAGGCTTAGCGAGTTGTATGTGCAGATAACCGATGATTTATCTTATGCTAAAACTTACTACAAAAACCGAATGGTAAGAGCTTATTTGAATAATTTATCGCAAAAAGTTTATTTAAGTATTTACAAAACTAAAAAATCCCCTTTTAAAAATCTTTGGAATTTTTGGCAAGAAGAATTGCCTTACATTATTTACCAATGTAGAAAAGAGTTGTTGCTTTCTTTAGCTGTTTTTTTAATAGCAGCAGGTATTGGAGCATTTTCGGTATTGCAAGATGCTAATTATGCGGAAATAGTAACCAGCCCCAGTTATGTAGAAATGACTAAAGAAAACATAAAAAATGGCGACCCCATGTATGTTTACAAAGATGAAGACCCTTTGCCCATGTTTTTGCGTATAGCGTGGAACAACATAAGAGTATCTTTCAATGTATTTGTAATGGGCGTGCTGGCTGGTGTAGGCACTATTTTTATGCTGATACTCAATGGCACTATGTTGGGTGGTTTCCAATTTTTCTTTTACGATAAAGGTGTGTTTTGGGAGTCGGTAATAACAGTGTGGCAACACGGCACCATAGAAATACTTTGTATAATAATAGCCGGAGGTGCAGGCTTAGTATTGGGCAGAGGATTAATAGCTCCCGGGGCATATCCACGCTTACAGTCTTTTCAAATGGCTGCCCGAAAAGGATTGCTCATTATGCTTTCCATTATTCCACTCATAATAATTGCAGCTTTTATTGAAGGCTATATTACCCGATTAACCGATGCCAATATTTTTTATAGAATAGGTTTAATTATTTTGTCCTTAACTTTTATGATAGGATACTATGTTTATTACCCGTTTAAAAAATATAAACAAGGTTTTAGCCAAGAAGTAAAAGCAGAAAAAACCATAGAAAGTAAAGATTTAAGCATCAACTACAAAAAAATTAAAACAGCCGTAGAATCTTTTGCCGATAGTTTTTCATTATATGCTGCTAATTTTGGCAAGTTTGTAGGTGTGTCATTGTTCTTTGCCGGCATTTATGGCTTCATTTATTTGTTTTTCTTTAAAGAAGAAACTTTATACATTGATGTTTATGATTTTGGCAAAGTAGAAAATGTGTTTTTTGCACTAATGGAAGTTATTTTTTCAAGTTTTAATGATATTTTCAGCATGCCTCATTCTATTCCTTTTTTTAGTGCCAATACCATTTTGCTTGCCACACTTATAGGATTGAGCACTCGTTTAGTAATAAAAAATGCTCAACCATTATTAACCATAAAACCACACCGAATTATACTTAGCAGTTTAATAATAAGTTTACTTATAAATGTCATATTTTTAGTAAGCAAAGGCATAGGATATTGGACTTTTTTGTGTCTAATTCCATTTTTAGCTTATTTGAATATAGCTACGAACATAAATAAAAACTTCATGCAAGGAGTACAGCAAGGCTTTAGCTTACTGTTTGTCAATTTTATGAGTACAGTGGGTTTGTTTTTTCTTTTACTACTCATTACCACATTGGTTTCTTTAATGAATATAAGTATTATATCGCTGTGGATGGTAGATTTTATAAGTCAAAACTTTTTAATGGATGGCGAGCAATACACTAAGTTTTATACTTTTATTTCAGGATTTATTGGCGTAGGCACTTTTGCTATGATTTACCCAATTTTTTATTTAGCATTTGGCATACAGTTTTTAAGCAATGCCGAAAAACAAAATGCCACACATTTACAAGACAAAATAAATGCCCTGTTTCTTGAGTAAGATTTTTAAAAATATGGTGTTAATGGTAGTTTTTACTACTTTAATTCTGTCTGTTTTTAGCCAAAAAAATGAAGACATAAAACGGTACGATAAAGAATACTACGAAAAAGTTACAAAAGGAGTTGACTACACCGAAAACATAAAAGAAAGAGAAATTAAAGAACCAAAAATTCCAAATATCAATATGCCAAATTTAGGCAACTGGACTGTAGTGGGCGAGCTTTTAAAAGTTATAGCCATTATAACTTTAGTGCTTGTTTTGGCTTATTTTATTTATACAATTTTTGAAGAAAACTACGGAGGTGCTAATAAGGCAATTAAGAAGTATAAAAACGTTTTAATAGAAAACTTAGAGCAGCACATACATGAAGTAGATTTACACCAATTTTTAGCAGAAGCTTTAAAAAACAATGATTTTAAACTGGCGGTAAGAATTTATTATCTAATAATAATAAAACAACTAAGCGATTCAAAATTAATAAACTGGAAAAAACAAAAAACCAATGGCGAATATGTTTCTGAATTATTTGGCAGTAATTATTTCCCCGATTTTAAAGATAGCACCCTCATTTTTGAACGAATATGGTATGGCGATATAGAAATAGATAAACAACGCTACGAAAATGTAGCCGGTAAGTACAAACAGTTTTTAAACAAACTACCTAAAACTATTAACAGTGAAGCAAAGTAAAAATACAAGAACTACACTGATAGTAATAGGCGTTTTGGTGCTTTTATATGGAGCGTTTATGCTTTATCAAAAGCAATTTAGGTCAAAATATACCTGGTACACAAACTATGTTTATGACAATAAGCAACCTTATGGAGCACATATTTTATATCAACTTTTAAAAAATTACAGCAACGAAAACCTAACGCTTATAGATGAACAAAATCTTAGAGATTTTTTAAACGAGCACGATACCGTAACCAACGCCAACTATTTTGTAATAGGAAAACACTGCAATTATAATGAAGATGATATAGTTAACCTTAAACAATTTGTAAGAAGAGGAAATACTGCTTTTATAGCCTTAGAAGAATTGTCGTACGATTTGTTGTATTCTGCTGTTTCAGAATGTGCTATAGTAGAGTATGAAAACTATTATAGCCCAAGTGGCAGATTAAGCGTTAGGTTTAACGATACTTTGTCCAAAAATTATGTTTTTAAATATAAATACAACGATAAGCCAAGTAGTTATTATTGGAAATATTTTGAAACAGAACAATGTAGTATTGATGAAATAATACCATTGAGTACAATTAATAAAAGAAAATCAAATTTTATAAAAATAAACTACGGTAGAGGCAAGTTTTTGGTTCATGCAAACCCTGAATTGTTTACTAATTTATTTTTAATAAAGCCCATTTATGCCGACCATTCTGAAATGGTTTTTGCTAACCTAAGTGATGGTCCTATTTATTGGGATAGAAACAGCAAACTATGGAGTATAAGTGGAAATAATTATACCAATGGCAATGAAGGCAACACACCTTTTGATTATATTTTACGCCAGCCGGCTTTAAAATGGGCGTATTATTTAATGTGGAGTTTAGTTATTCTTTTTGTACTTTTTAATCTTTGGCGAAAACAAAAAGCCGTGCCCGTAAAATTTCCAAAGAAAAACACTACATTAGAATTTGTACACTCAATAGGCGAACTGTATTTTAAAAATAAAAACAACAAAAAACTGGCTATACAAAAAATGAATTTGTTTGTAAAAAAAGCCCGTAACAGATACAATATATCAGAAAACAATGAAGAGAGATTTATTAGTTTGTTAGCTAAAAAATCGGATGTAGAAAAACAAAAAATAGAGCAAATTTTTAAATTTTACCACATTATAGAAAAGCAAAACGAAAACATAAGCGATGAAGATTTAATTAAATTTTATTCACTTTTACAAAACTTTAATAAAACTGCTAAATAAAAAATATGGAAGAACAACAAGAAAACCAAAATGCACAGCATGAACAAGATTCTTTTATGGAAAATAAGCTTGACGTTAGTTTAGTGCAAAACACCACTTACGCCATAAAACAAGAAATAGGAAAAGTGGTAGTAGGGCAAAATAAAATGTTAGATTTATTAATTATTGCACTGCTAACCAACGGACACGTACTAATAGAAGGCGTACCGGGAATAGCTAAAACATTAACGGCAAAATTATTGGCAAAAGTTATAGATTTAGATTTTTCTCGTATTCAGTTTACACCAGATTTAATGCCTACAGATGTATTAGGAACATCGGTTTTTAACTTAAAAAACTCCGATTTTACATTTAACAAAGGACCTATTTTTTCTAATTTAATACTGATAGATGAAATAAATAGAGCTCCCGCCAAAACACAAGCAGCTTTATTTGAAGTAATGGAAGAAAAACAAGCCACCATTGACGGAACAACCTATCCTATGGCTTTGCCGTTTTTTGTTATGGCTACTCAAAACCCTATAGAACAAGAAGGAACATATAAGCTACCAGAAGCACAGCTTGACCGTTTTTTATTCAGAATAAAAATAGACTATCCAAGTGTGGAAGAAGAAGTGCAAATTTTAAACCGATTTAAAAGCAGTTTTGACCACACAAAAACTATAAATGTAGATAAAAAAGTAAGTGCTAAAGACATACAAAACTGCCTTGAAACAATAGAGCAAGTACACATAAAAGATGAACTAATTAAATACATCGCTGAAATTATAGACAACACCAGAAACAATGGCGATTTAACTTTAGGAGCATCGCCAAGAGCCTCTTTGGCTATACTAAAATGTGCTAAAGCACAAGCGGCTATAAACGGCAGAGATTTTGTAACACCAGATGACATTCAGGCAGTAGCTTTTCCTGTGCTTAACCACAGAATTATTTTAAACCCGGATAAAGAAATAGAAGGCACAAAAGAAGAAGAAATAATACAAGAAATTATTGAAAAAATAGAAGTGCCACGTTAAAATTGAAAGTACTTAATTACATAGCATCATTTTTAAAAAATACTTGGTTTACAAAGCGTTTCTTTGCTTTAGGAGCAGTAGTAGTTCTGCTTTTCGCACTGGGTTTTGTTTGGGCATTTCTTTTTTTTATAGCTAAAATTGTCTTGCTTATTTTATTGGCTACTACATTGGTAGATGTTTTTGTTTTATACAAAAATAAAAAGGCTTTTGAAGCAGAACGAATTTCACAAAAACTGCTAAGTAATGGAGATGAAAATCCCATAAAAATCAGGCTAAAAAACTTAACATCTATATTTTTTGATGTAGTTATTTATGACGAATTGCCCGAACAACTACAGCAAAGAGGATTAAAATTTGAACTATCCTTTAAGGCAGAAGAATTTAAAGAACTTAAATATACTATTCTGCCCAAAGAAAGAGGTGTGTATAGTTTTGGCTGTTTAAATGTATTTTTTTCAAGTAAAATAAACTTAGTGCAACGCAGGCAGCTAATTAATTTAGCCGAAGATAAAAAGGTATATCCGAGCATTATACAAATGAAGAAGTTTAGCTTAAAAGCATTAGAAAAAACATCTCAAATGTATGGTATGCGTAAGCTGAGAAAAATAGGGCAAAGTTTTGAGTTTGAACAAATTAGGCAATATGTAAAAGGCGATGATATACGCAAGATAAACTGGAAAGCTACCAGCAAGATGAACGAACTTATGGTTAATCAATATACCGAAGAGCGTTCTCAATCGGTGTACTGCATTATAGATAAAAGTCGGAATATGAAATTGCCTTTTTATGGCTTAACACTGTTTGATTATGCTATAAACAGCAGTTTAGTTTTGGCTAATATTTCATTGCAAAAACACGATAAAGCCGGGTTAATTACTTTTTCCGATAAAATGGACACCATTGTGCCTGCCGGAAATAAAACAGGGCAGCTAACAAAGATTTTAGAAAATTTATATCAGCAAAACGAAAACTTATTAGAGTCTAACTACGAGCTTTTATATGCTTATACTAAGAAAATAATTCCTAATAGAAGCTTGTTGTTTTTGTTTACCAATTTTGAGAGCCAGTATAATTTAGATAGAAATATAAATGTGTTAAGAAAACTGAGCAAAACTCATGTTTTAGTGGTTATATTTTTTGAAAACACAGAATTATCACATTATTTGCAGCAAGATGCAGAAAAACTAATGGATATATATCAACACACTATAGGCGAAAAAATACAGTATGAAAAAATAGGATTAATACAAAAGTTACGGCAGTTTGGCATACAAACTATTTATACTAAACCAGAAGATTTAACGGTAAGTAGCATTAATAAATATTTAGAAATAAAGGCTAAGGGATTGGTGTAGCTTACCGTTAAATTAATATATTTTCCCCTCTTTCAATAACTCTATAGTATTCCTTAATTTTTCATCATTAGGATTTTGTTGTAGAAGTCTTTCAAAAGTTTCAATGGCTTTATCTTTTTTCCCGGATTTTCTATACGTATTACCCAGCAAAATGTAGCTTGTTTTATCATTAAATCTTTCTATAGCTTTTTCCATAGTGGCGGTAGCTTCATCTACTTTTCCTAAATTAAACAAACACCGCCCTTTATATTCATAAGCATCTTTTAATTCGGGATTTTCTAATGGTTTTTTATTTATATCGTAGTTATTAATAACGGCATCAAAATCAACAATAGCGTCTGCATATTTTTTTCTTTCGTAATGAATTAAACCCAAGTAATAAAAATGTATCCATTCTTCGGGTTTAAGCTCGGTAGCCTTTTTTAAATAAGGATAAGCATTATTGGGGTCGGCTTGCAAAATATAATATACAGCAAGGTCGGAGTAAGGACCATAAAATTCAGGAAATATTTCAATAGATTTTTTGTAATGTTCAACCGCTAAAGCATTAACAGAATCTTTGTTTTCAACTAAATTATATTTCACTAAGTTTCTCAATTCTACAGCATATTGTGCATTGATAGCCGCGTTGTTTGGAGCATAAGGCAATGTTCTTAACGAAAGATCGTAATTGCTTTTCCAAGCTTTATTTCTATTATATACTTTGTAAGAAAAATAAACAAAAAGAGGAGCTAAGCAAACAGCTAATATAATTTTAATGTTTTTTTGGTCTTTTATAAAAGAGCTAAATAGCTTAAAAACACCAACAACCATTAAAACACAAAAACCCATAGAAGGCAAAAACAAAAATCTTTCTGCCAAAGTATCGGGCATTAGCCGCACAATGTTTGTATAAATAGAAATAGTTAAAAAATACCAAACCAGCGACCAAAACAATAAGTAATATTTCTTTTTGTAAAAGAAGTAAAGCAAATATAATAGTGCAAGATGCACAATAATAGAAAGATAAACTTCCCAGTTTTTCCATGTTGCAAATTTTATTTGCCATGCACCATGCTGGTGTACTAAGTGAACAGGAAAAATTAATTTTTGAAGATAGATTAACTGTATTTTTAAAATAGTTGCCGATTTTGTAGCTAAATCTGGTGCAGAAACTAATATATTATGATAGGGTTGGTTTTCAAAAACACGTTTTGTAGGGTCAGTGTTTACTTCATTTGTGCTGTTTTCATTTGTGGTTTTATGGGCTGTAAATATGTATTCAAAATCATTATTGTAATTTGATTTATGAATATGATACTCAAAAATTGTAAGCGTAGCTAAAAAAACTAAAAACAGCCAATGCAGTTTATACTTTCTCTTTAACAGTAAAAAAAGAGGGAGAAAAAGCACTACTAACGTAGTTACTTGAGGAAAATTTTTAGTAACAATTATCCACCCCAAGCTTATAATTATAGGAAGAACTGAAATAGGAAGAAGAATTTTCCAATTTAATTTTTCATCATTTTTATAATACGCAAGTATAACAAATATGCATATTAAAAACACAATGGCAATGTATGTTTTTGAAAGAAACATTAAAATACTTCCACCTATTACAAAAGCTAAAAAGAAAATATTTTTAAAATTAAAGTACTCTTTACTTAAAGAAAATAAGGTGTAAAAAATATAGAAAGGAATTAAAAATTTGTTGCCAATATAATACAAATAAGCACCTACTATAAGGGTAATAATTATTAAAACTTTAGGTGAAAAATTCTTTTTAGCATACAGCAATAATAATAACAATAATGGAAAATGAAATAAATCAAGCCACCAAGTAGTGTATTTAGTTAGGACTAAAAGAAATAAAAAACAAGTAATAGTTAAAACTTGATTTATTATAGTGATATTTTTTTCAAAGTATTGACTTATTGTATTAAAACGATTGTTACTTCTCAAAAATAAATACAATAAAATAGGTGCAACTGTTAAGGCAGATAATTTAGAAAGTAAAGCAAAAGCAAATAGCAATAATGCTACTATTAGATATTTAGTAGCTTTTTTATCGGCAAAATATAAACTCCATAAAACAAAAATAGCACTTAACAGTTCATCGCTACTTTTATTATTGGCTACTACCTCAGAATGTACCGGCAATAAAACAAAATATAAGCCTATAAATAGCAACAACCAATTATCTAAATTGGGAAAAAAATGCTTTAACACAAATAAAAATGAAAAACAACACAGAGCATATAACAAAACTGTTCCTACATGAAAAGGCAAGGGATTATCAGGAAAAAACTGCCACAAGGTAGCAAAATAAGTTTGCGGTACGGGTCTATATGTTGGTCGGTCTTGTATATAGTTTTCGGTAGTCCAAATTTCTTTTAATCCATCAAAACCTTTACTGGTTACTGAATTTAATGTTATTACTATTTGGTCGTCCCAAACAAACTCATGTTTTAAAGTATTGGCATACAATACAAACGCCACTAAAGCTACAATAATATATATCCACTTTAATTTCACTTGTTTAAACGGTTTAATATGTTCCAAATTTTTAGTTTAATGCTGTCAAGGAGTGTCAAGTTAGCATTTTTATATAAGTTGCCTAAATCTGATTTATATTTTTTTAATGCTGTTATATAATTTTTAAAAATTGGACTTTCTTTATCAATCATTTGAAGCGAATAATCATTAAAATGATAAAAAATTAAAGAGAAAGTATTCGCTATTAAAATTTTGCCATTAACTATATCTATCTTATTAATTTCGCTATTCCAGCCTGCCACATTGCAGCCTTTATGCCTAACTATATGTGTGTTTTCTTCAATTATGGGAAATAAATCTAAATATTTTTGGTCGTCAAACAAACCTCTAAAATAATTTTTTTCACAACGATACAAACAAGCTTTTGCCCACCATTCCAACACCTTTTCAGCATTTTGATTAACGCCCACAAACCCCGCATTATAAAGTCCTACTCTAAAATTTGCTTCTAACCAATTTTGCTCTTTTTCGGGGTTGTACTTATAATGATGTGGCGTTAATAATACCGTATGCGTTTTTAACAACTTAAATAAAAATTTAAAATCATTAAAAAAGAAAATGTCGTTATCTACATAAATTACTTGCTGTTTTTGTTTTAATAAATGCAATAAAAATATAGATTTTAAACTCCAACGAAGTTTGTCCTTATGGTTTTTATATTTTTTAATCAGTTTCAAGCCTGTTTCATTGTCAATATCTCGCAAAAAACTAAAAGAAACATTTTTGGGTGCATTTGTTTTATCTACAGTATCAGCATCTACTATTAAAACAGAAAGATGTGCATCATAAGCCTGCAAACTATCTGCTAAGGCATAGCATTTATACAAGTGGGAGTGCGTTGTTATGGTACAAAACTGAAAAAGCAATATTGCAATATTTTAAATAACTGTAAATATAGCAAAGCTAAGTATTAAAAAAGAAGCACAATATTACTTTTAATTTTTAAATAAATTATCTTTGGCTACGTAAATGGTTGTTTTAGGAATTTCAGCTTATTATCATGATAGTGCGGCAGTTATTTTAGAGAATGGAATAATAAAAGCTGCTGTTCAAGAAGAACGCTTTACCCGATTAAAGCACGATAAAGCATTTCCTAAAAATGCAATTATTGCTTGCTTAAATATTACACATTTACATATTAACCAAATTGACGCTATTGTTTTTTACGATAAACCTTTCCTGAAATTTGAACGCTTATTACAAACCTATATGGAAGAAGCTCCAAAAGGATGGTGGCAGTTTGTAAGAGCCATTCCAGCTTGGCTTAAAGAAAAACTTTTTATAAAAGACCAACTAAAAAAGGAACTCAAAGAAATAGGAGATATAAATTGGGAAAAAACAAAATTGCATTTTTCTAAACATCATTTATCTCATGCGGCAAGTGCTTTTTTCCCTTCTCCGTTTCAAAAAGCAGCTATTTTAACAGTAGATGGCGTTGGGGAATGGGCTACAGCTTCTATTGCCTTAGGCAAAGACAATAATATTACAACCTTAAAAGAAATTCATTTTCCCCATTCTTTAGGTTTATTATATTCTGCTTTTACCTACTTTTTAGGATTTAAAGTTAATAGTGGAGAGTACAAAGTAATGGGTTTAGCTCCCTACGGCAATAGAGAAAGTGATTTAGTAAAACAATACACCCACAAAATAAAAACACATCTTATAGAAATATATGATGATGGTTCTTTTAAGCTTAATCAAGAGTATTTTGCTTATGCCACATCTTTTAAAATGATAAACGAAAGCAAGTTTGAGCAACTTTTTGGATTAAAAACCAGAAAAGAAGAAAGCACGCTTACAAAAGAACACTATTCTTTAGCGGCAGCACTTCAAATAGTTACAGAGGAAGTAATTATAAAAATGGCTAAAGAAGCTAAAAATATTACTAAAGCAGAAAATTTATGCTTGTCGGGAGGTGTGGCTTTAAACTGTGTAGCTAATGGCGTTTTAGAGGAATTAAATTTTTATGAAAACATATTTATTCAGCCGGCAGCAGGAGATGCAGGAGGTGCATTAGGTGCCGCTTTAGCTTATTATTATATGGCTGCTAAAAATGAAAGAAAAATTATTTTTCCCGATGCTATGAGTTATGCTTATTTAGGTGCTTCTTTTTCAAATACTGAAATAGAAAGAGCTTTGGCTAATAATAATTTAATGTGGAATTTGTTTGACGATGAGGGTTTAATAGAATTTACAAAAAATAGTTTGCTACAAAATAAAGTAGTGGGTTGGTTTCAGGGAAAAATGGAATACGGACCAAGAGCTTTGGGAAACAGAAGTATTTTAGGTAATCCTTTGCATGCTGAAACACAATCTAAGTTAAATTTAAAAGTAAAAAAACGAGAGAGTTTCAGACCTTTTGCACCCATAATGTTAAAAGAAGAATTTCAAAAGTATTTTGGTAAAAATTACGATTCGCCATACATGCTTATGGTGCATAAAATATTAAAAGAATACCGAAAAGATTTTGAAATAAACTCAGATAATTTAACCGATTTAATTAATAAAGAGCGGTCAGAAATTCCTGCAATAACGCATGTAGATTACTCTGCCAGAATACAAACAGTAACAGCAGAATCTAACAAAAAGATATTTGATTTACTAACGGCTTTTAAAAAAGAAACAGGCATAGGTGTTTTAGTAAATACCAGTTTTAATGTGCGTAGCGAACCCGTTGTTTGCACACCACAAGATGCCATAAATTGTTTTTTAAATACAGATATTGATATTTTGGTTTTAGGAAATTATGTAGTAGAAAAAGCTTAGCTTATATTTTACTGAACTCTTACAAACTTAAAATATCCCATGTTTGCCACCGTGTCTTGACCTTCAGATAGTGGACCTGTACTAATAAAATTTATAGATGCTACGGGTGTAGTGGCAGTATCTGTAGCGGCAAAGGTATTTCCACTATCTGTACCAGCATCATAAGCGGCTACGTTGCTTATTACCTCATCATACCACATACCGTCAGCAGCATCGTACAGAGCCGTTTGGGTAGCCACAAACCAATCGGGGCTGGGAGCCACCATGCTCACAGCTGTTATGGTATGGTATCCTTCTCTTACACCTATTTGCACTTTATTGCTATTACCGGGGCTATTAAAAGTATTTCCTACCGCTTTATCTACTGCTATTGAGCCGTTAAGCCACTGAGTTATTTCATTTTCTAACTTGTTAGTAGCTCCTGTTTCTGCCATTTCTTTTATACCCTCACTTGCATTTAACCCTACTGTAAATAATTGAGCTCCTGTTAAATGAGAAACAGCTACAAATGGAGAAAAATGTGCATTTGCAGGAAAATCTGTAGGGTGAGTATTGGCACTCCACGTACTAATAAACTCCACTTCATACACTACAGAAAATAAATCTGTTTTTTCTTTTTTACATGAAGTAAGCAAGACAATAAACAGTATAAAAAAAATGTTTTTTTTCATAAAGTTAAAACGTGCTTTATACAATATTGTTGTCATTGTCTGTTTTGTTATTTGGATGAAATGGAGAAACCAATTGATGTTTTATTATAGCTTTTCTGCTTAATCTGATACTAATAATTAAACCTAAAAAGGAGAAAAACATAAAAGCGGGATAGTTTTCTTGAAACAAGAAAAAATCATAAATACCATGTAATACGGTGGCAATAATTAAGCCTCTTAGTTTGTATTGCCATGCTTTATCTTTATGCATCCATGCCAAGCCAAAATAGTAGCCCATCATTACACCAAAACTGGCATGTGCCGGTACAGCCGTAAACATACGTAAAAGAGCCACATGAAAACCGCCCTGATAAACATAAATTATATTTTCTAAGGCAGCAAAACCTAAACTTACCATTACGCCATATACTATACCGTCAAAAGGTTCATTAAACTCTTTTTGCCTATAGGCATAAAATTTTAGCACAACCCACTTTACAAATTCTTCCGTTAGTGCTACTATCAAAAACGCATGAATAATAGTTGTAGGAATATGCATTCGGTTTTCGGGGAAATAGCTTCCTAAAGAAAACTCAATAATGGCGGCAGGAAAGGTGCTTAAAGCTCCCAATATAAAACTGATAAACAAGTGTTTAAGTGGCTCTCTATCATATTTGTCTTTTAAGTAAATATAACTTGCTATAAAAACAACAGGAGCAAGAGCTAATCCAAGTAAAACCATTAAAAAAATTTAAGCTAAGATAATAAGAGTTTTTTTATTCTGCTGAATATTAATATTTTAATCTTATACCAATTGTCAACACAAAATAGTCTAATCTATTTGGTGTTTTACAATGGTAAATGCCGATAGAGCAATATATTTAGTACAATAAGGTACAACCTAAATTGGACTATTATATATTCCTAATCGGTATTAGAAACTATTTCTGACATAAATTCCTTTCTATTGTGTTGTAATAACTTTTTCAAATCTGAAAATTTATTGAAATTATACTGAATTTTATGAATACAAAAAAATGATATACTTCCTATCGTCAGATGACGAACTAACAGTTGTACGTCTTTGCGAAAAAATTATGACGGAGGAGTAATTTTTGTGGCAATCTCAATCAAGTAAAAAGATTACTCTCACTATTCAAGGTGTTATCACCTTGAAGGGTGAGGTTGTAGCGAGATGCTGCGAATAGAAATTGCTTTTCCTAAAAACAATGCAGGCAGAGATATAATGATGGATGCCCCAAATGTAGTTGATGAAGCTCAGCTTGATGAGTTGGGGTTGAAATTGAAAACTAAATAGATAGTTTATAGTGCAACTGCCTTATATAGGTAAAAGTAAAAAGTTGTTACTTTTGAAATGTAAAAAGTACAACTATGAAAATTATTAAACTTACTTTCCTTTCAGTAGCACTAATGCTGGTTATTTCTTCTTGCTCAAAAGATAAAGATGATAACAATGATAATGATGGACAATTTGCAAAATATCAAGAATATGATTGTCCTGCTAATCCTCAGTTTTGTGAAGTAAATTCTACAATAATAGATGCTGATGATTTTTATGCAGAAATAACAACAGTTAATGGAGTAGAAGTGCTTCATATTTTTGTAGATGAAGTAGATATAAAAGTAGATTATAATGGTGTAGAAACTTATAATGCCTCAAATTCTAATTTAGATGTTAGATATTGCTATAATGATGGGGCTTTAAACCCTTGCTACAGAATACATTCAAATAAACCATATACTGGTGGTAATTTAGAATTGCTAAACAATGAAAATGGATATATGGAAGGCAATTTTAGATATATTATTGCTTATATTGATCCTTTATCAAATTCTACATCTTATATAGGTAGAGATTATGGTTCTTTTAAAATAAAATTGAGGTAAGTATTTAATACTTACTATTTCAAATATTCTTTCTCAAGAATAACCAATTCTGATTCTGTATGTTTTATTAATGTATTAATCTTAGCTATGTATTTCAGAAATAAATTCTTCTCTATTATCTCGCAAATTATAAAATATTTCTTGCCTATTCCCCACTACAAAATTTTTGCATTTTCATTATCCGAAACATAAGCATAAAAGGAATTTATTTTCTCTATTTCATCATTATAAAAATCTTGTTTAGTATATCCTTCTATTTCTTTTTCTAAGTTTTCTTTAAACAATAGTTTAAACTGCTCATCTACAATTAAAAAAGTAAAATACACATACTTAGGACAACGGTAAGATTTTTCACTGATAAAATCTAATAAAAATTCATTTTCTTCTAATTCACTAAAAAACTCTTCTGTGTTTTTAATTTGTTGAAATTCTTCTTCAGTTGCTTCATCAAAAAAATATGAATTTGAAACTTCGTTAAACAAAATAACCTCCGTACCATTTTTAAAAACAACTTGATAATAAACCCTTTCGTAAAATTGATTCCAGTTGTCTTCTATTCTAAAATTTAAAATCTCATTATAGCTTTCTATTTCTCTATTTCCATACTTACTTAGCATTTTTTGCTCGTTCTTGTTTCAAATATTCCGTCATTTTTTGCTTAGTGCCTGTTTTGCCTGCTGAACGTTTAAGTCGCTCTTTTATAGATAGATTTTCTATGTACGGTTCATAATTACTATTATAAGCAGATTGAGGATTAATATGAATGGTATCGCTACCGGAAAAAGAAATTTTACTGAATATTGCCGGTATAAAATCTACAAAAGATGCCATGGGCTTGCCATAATAAGCTATCTGTAAATTTTGCCCAGGGTCGGTAGCTACTGCCAGGTTTTCAAAACCCATTTCTCTTCCCATTTTATAAGAATAATACAGATTTTCTACCCCGTGTTTGGCTTCGCTTTCTGTATAAATATGGTTAGAATCTACTCCCAGTTTAATGGCATATAACCGCATTATTTTACTTTCGTAATATGGCGTATAAACCGAAGAACCCGAATAAATAATATTTTTAGTTAGCCCTTGCTTATATAAATAAACACTCCAAAGCACTCGCATTTTCATAATGGAATCCCAGCCTTCTGCTTCATTATATGGAATACCCGGCACTATTATGGCATCAAAAGGGCTATGGTTTTTGGCGTAGTTAAACTGCTTATTGGGAATTATATACACCGAAACACACGATGAAAATGCAACGAACAAAAAAATAAACAGCAATGAATATTTAAACCATTTTTTTATCATAATAGTTAAAGCAATATTTGTAAATAGTAATGGTTTAATTAGCGTTTTCGCTCATAAATTTAATACGCACTATTTGTATTTCTTCTAAGTCAATATCTTCTCCTTCAAATTCTTCTAATGCGGTACTTAAATCGTCTGTTTCACTTTCTTTAAAATAATCATATATCTCTTCTGCAAGGTCTTCGTCTAATGCTTCTTCTACGGCATAAGAAATATTTAATTTAGTGCCTGAATTAACAATAGTTTCTATTTCGTCTAATAATTCTTGGCGATTAAGGTTTAAACTTTTAGCTAAATCTTTAAGTGGCAATTTTTTATCTATTGCTTGTATTATTTTTATTTTATCGCTTGATTTATTTGCCATTGTTCGCATTACAAAATCATCGGGGCGTTCTATTTCATTTTCTTGCACGTACTTTTTTATAGCTTCAGAAAATTTTTGCCCATATCGCATGGCTTTACCTTTACTTACTCCTTGAATATTGGCAAATTCTTCTATACTTATAGGATATAAAAGTGCCATATCTTCTAAAGAAGCATCTTGAAAAATAACATAAGGCGGCAAATTATGCTCATTTGCTACTTTTTTACGCAAATCTTTCAAAATTTTAAGCAACACTTCGTCAAGTACGGCTTCTCCTCCGCTTCCGGCACTAACTACCGTTTCAGAATCGGCTTTATAATCATGATTTTTTGTAAAACTAAAAGATGTTGGGTTTTCTATAAACTCTCGCCCTTTGTCTTTTAGCATTATTACGCCATATTGTTCTATATCTTTCCATATATAACCGGCTATTAATGCCTGACGAATGATACCTTGCGTAAACTGGTCGTCTTGCCCCTTAAAAGCACCATATTGTGGTAGTTTTTCATGCCCGTACTCCATTATCTCATTAGATTTTACACCTTTAAAAAACTTCATAAGATATTGAATATCAAAGTTTTCTCTAGTATCTCTAATGCCTTCAAGTATAATTTTTAATTCTTTTTTAACCTCTATTTTCTCTTTAGGGTTTTTGCAGTTATCACAGTATCCACAGTTTTCTTCTTCGTATTGCTCGCCAAAGTAATGTAAAATAAATTTTCTTCTACAAACCGAAGATTCTATAAAAGCTAAAGTTTCATCTATCAACTGCATATTTCGTTCGCGTTCTGCTACGGGTTTATCTTTAAAAAGATGTTCTAATTTGGTAACATCTTTATAGTTGTAGTAGCATATACAGTCGCCCCCAAGTCCATCTCTTCCTGCTCTTCCTGTTTCTTGATAGTAATTTTCTAAACTTTTAGGCAAATCATAATGAATTACAAAACGAATATCCGGCTTATCTATTCCCATACCAAAGGCAATGGTGGCAACTACTACATTAATCCGCTCCATTAAAAAATCATCTTGAGTGGTTGTTCTTATTTTACCATCTAAACCAGCGTGATAAGGCTTAGCACTTATTCCGTTTACATTTAGCATTTCAGCTATTTTTTCAGTAGATTTTCTATTTATAGTATAAATAATACCGCTTTTGTTGGGTTTGTTTCTTATAAATCCTACTATATTTTTTAAGGTTGCTTCGTCATTCTTTTTAGGACGAATTTCATAATACAACTTTTCTCTATTAAAAGAGTCTATAAATATACTGGGCTCTTCTAATTTTAATGTTTTCAAAATATCGGACTGTACTTTGGGTGTAGCCGTAGCAGTAAGGGCAATAATAGGAATATTATCTCCTATTATTTCTATCATATCTCTAATATTTCTGTATTCCGGTCTAAAATCGTGTCCCCATTCCGATATACAATGTGCTTCATCTACTGCTACAAAAGAAACGGTAATGCTTTTAAAAAACTCTAAAGTTTCTTCTTTTGTAAGTGTTTCGGGAGCAATGTATAGCATTTTGGTTTTACCCGATTCTACATCACTTAATACTTGTATTTTTTCAGATTTATTTAATGAAGAATTAAAAAAATGAGCTATGGTGTCATCGCTGGCATAGCCACGTATTAAATCCACTTGGTTTTTCATTAATGCTATTAGCGGAGAAATAACTAAAGCTGTTCCTTCACTAACCAAAGCAGGTAGCTGATAGCACAACGATTTTCCACCACCGGTAGGCATTATTACTACGGTATCGTTTCCTTCTAAAAGGCTTGTTATTATTTCTTCTTGACGTCCTTTAAAACTATCAAATCCAAAATTGTTTTTTAAAGCATCTTTAAGGTTTGTTCTAAGAGTTTCTGGCATAAGTATATCTATATCTGTTTTTTTCGCTTACTTAAAGATACTACAAAATTGGGTATTTTTAGAAATTTTTAAAAAAAATAGCACTTTTAAGTTTGTACCTTTGCTTTTACAACCTTACTCAATATATGAATATTAACAATAACACTTATGTGGCTATTATGGCAGGGGGAATTGGTAGTCGGTTTTGGCCTTATAGTAGAATAGATAAACCCAAGCAATTTTTAGATGTTTTAAATACAGGACAATCTCTTTTGCAACTTACTTTTGAAAGATTTAGCAAACTATGCCCTTTAGAAAATATTTATATAGTTACTAATGAAGATTATGTAAACTTAGTAAAAGAACAACTTCCCGAAGTGAACGACAGCCAAATACTGGCAGAACCTATTAGAAGAAATACCGCTCCTTGTGTGGCTTATGTGTGTCAAAAAATACATTATTTAAACGAAAATGCTAATATAATTGTAACTCCTTCTGACCATATTATACTTAAAGAAGGAAAGTTTACTGAAATTATTGACCAAGCTTTAAATTTTGTAGAAAAAAATGAGGTTTTGCTTACTTTGGGTATTAAACCCACCAGAGCAGATACCGGCTATGGCTATATACAAAGAGAAGAAAATGAAATAGACGGTATATTTAAGGTAAAAGCATTTACCGAAAAACCGGATAAAGAATTGGCTAAGACCTTTTATAAAAGTGGCGATTTTTTATGGAACTCCGGTACTTTTATTTGGAAATCTAAAACTATAATTGAAGCATTTAAAACTTATTTGCCTGAAGTTTATGACGCTATAGATAGTTGCAAAAACGACTTTTTTACTGAAAATGAATCAAAAGCTATTTCTGTGGCTTATACGCAGTGCACCAGCATTTCTATTGACTATGGCATTATGGAAAAAGCTGATAATGTGTATGTTATACCTGCTAATTTTGGCTGGAGCGATATTGGTACATGGACCTCACTTTATGATGTTTATGAAAAAGACTACTTAAAAAATGCTGTAAAAGGAAAATTGGTACACATATATGATAGTGCCGATAATATGATAGTGGCAGATGATAAAAAGCTGGTAGTAGTAAATGGACTAAAAGATTACTGCGTTATTGATACCGATGATGTGCTTATGATATTTAAAAAAGACCGAGAGCAAGAGGTTAAAAAAATAACTAATGATTTGAAAAACAATAAGTTAGATAAGTTTTTGTAAGAAAAGTTATTGAATTACAAATCCGCTAAACTATTCATCTAAATGGATAAACGCATCCACTTTTATAGATAATTGCTGAAATGCTTCCTCTAAATTGTCGTTAATTACAAAAGTATCCATTGCTTCTTTATATTTCATCTCATAAAGGGCTTTATCTACTCTTTTTTGCAGGGTTTGTTGGTTTTCTGTGCCTCTGTTTTCTAATCTTGATTTTAAAACTTTTACACTGGGTGGAGCTATAAAAACAGCTAATGCCTTACTACCCAATTTCTTCTTTAAACTTAATGCTCCTTTTACATCTATATCAAAAATTACGGTTTTATTATCTGCCCATATTCTTTCTATCTCACTCATTAAAGTGCCGTAATACATATTTTCATACACTTCTTCCCACTCGGCAAAAGCTCCTTCTTTTATCTTTTGCTGAAACTGCTGCGGAGTGATAAAATAATAATCTTTTCCTTCTACCTCATTTTCTCTTTTATGTCTTGTACATGCCGAAACAGAAAATGCCAAATCACTTCTTTCTTGCAATAATTTTTTAACTAATGTAGTTTTGCCTGCACCGCTGGGGGCTGTAATGATTATAGCTTTTTGCATTATAAAATATTATTTACTTGTTCTTTTATTTTTTCTAATTCATCTTTCATCTGCACCACATCTTTTTGTATATCTGCATCATTAGCTTTGCTACCTATGGTGTTTATTTCTCGCCCTATTTCTTGGCTGATAAAGTTTAATTTTTTCCCTTTTGCCACAGTAGCATTAGATATTTCTTCTAAAAAATGCTTTGTATGAGCATCTAAACGAACAAACTCCTCTGTAACATCAAGTTTTTCTATATAATAAATTAATTCCTGCTCAAAGCGGTCTTCATTATAGCTTACGTCTGCTTTTAAGCTGTTTAAACTATCTTTTATTTTAGCTCTTATTTTCTCTATTCTTATAGGTGCCAATTTTTCAATATCTGCCTTTGCTACAGTTATATTTTCTATTCTTTTTTCTAAATCTTCTTTTAAAACTTTGCCCTCTTTAAGTCTAAATTTCATTACTTCTGCACAAGCACTTTTTAAAGCTTCTTTTACCACTTTTTTGTCATTATCTGTCAGTGTTTCTTGGCTTGAAGTAACCGCATTGGGCAAAGTAAGCAAGGCATTTAGCACATTTTCTTTATTGTTTATTATTCCTTTTATTTGCTCATAATAATTATTAAGTACGGCTGTATCTATTTTATAATTTTCTATTTCGGTATTATCGGCAGTAGATATATTTACATTTATTTTTCCTCTTAGCAGTATATCCGACACTATGCTTCTAAGCTCTATTTCCATTTCTTGCATTAAAGCCGGAAGTCTAAAATACATATCGGTTTGCTTACTGTTAAGGGTTTTAATTTCTATTACAAAACTTTTGTTTTTAAGCTTAAAATCACTTTTTCCAAAGCCTGTCATTGAATAAATCATGCGTTAATTAATTTTTTGTTTTTATGAAAACTTACAAAATATACTCCTAAGCAAATTAATGCCGCAGCACTTATTTTAATCCAATTTAAAGTATCTGCTTTCATTAAAATAGCAAAAAAAGTTGCCAATAATGGTTGCAAATATATATAAATACCTACTACAGAAGGATTAACTATACTTAAAGCATAAATATTAAACAAATATGCTAAGCACGTAACGGCAAATACCACAAAAAATAAAGAAAGCCAGGTGTTTGTTTCAAAAGTGTGCCATTCTATAGCTTTAAACTCCGGGAAGCTTACAAAAAACACGGGAATAAAACCAAATAGAAAAACCCATTTAACTATTTGTATGGGTTTGTATTTGTTCATTAATGGTTTTACTATAGTTAAATATATACTGTAAGATACGGCATTAATAAACACAAAAAAATTGCCTAAACTGGTAGATGAATTAAAAGAAAACTCTTTGCCTAACAATAGCAAAAATGCACCTGTAGCTCCCAACAAAATTCCAAAAGTTTTTAACCATGTAAACATTTCTTTTTTAGCCAAAATAGCAATTACTACTACCATAATAGGCGTAGTTATCATCATAAGAGAGGCGTTAACAGGCGTAGTTAAATCTAAACCTTTAAAGAAAAACAACTGGTTAATGGCTACACCAAAAATACCGCAAAAAAATAAGCGGATGAAATCTTTGGTTTCTAATTTATCTTCTTTTATAAAAATAGAAATCAACCAAAAAAACAAAACAGCACCTGCCACCCGAATAAAAATAAAACCGAATGGTTTAATATATTTTGGCATTACCCACTTAGCCACAGTATAGTTGGCAGCATAAAATACATTGGCAGTTATTATGGCTAAATGAGCAAAAATATTTTTGGGCATTTTACTTCTTTAAATAGCTTTTCAATTCATTAAGCTCCTGAGCATTTAACAGTCTTTTGGGTATTATAAGAAAATTGCTTGTAGTGAAATACAATAAAAAACTGTTTTCATCTTCTTCGGTTTCAGTAATAGTACTGAAAGCTATATCGCCTTCGCCATTTTTTCCTTTTAATTTTAAAACTTCTTTGTTTATACTAATGCTTTCCATTTGGTTTATTGTAGGGTTTAGCATGGCTCTTTTTACTATTGATTTTTTTCTGAAAAAATAAAAACCTATATAAAATAAGCCCATTACTAAAAGCAACCATTTAAGCTGTGGCAAAGTTGAAGACATACTTTTAGCCACAAAAAAAACAAGAAATAAAACTAATAGTAATACGCCAAGAATTAACAGCAACTTACTTCTTATGGGATATTTTTTTGCATAGTGCAAATTGAAAGCTTGCTCTATATCTGCGTGTGTGTAAGAAAAGTTTTTTGTAAACATTAAGCAAATATAACCATAAAAGCTATGCTGTAACTAAAGTTTTGGTGTAACGGCAAACTTTACCCCAAATTTTTGTACACCGGGTTTATCGCGTTGCGTTAATCTCCAATAAAAATCAAAACGCAACATTTGCAGTATATTTTCTATTCCAAAACCCACTTCTACATACCAATTTTCTAAAGTACTCATTTCGGCAGGTAGTTTAAATTCATTAATATTTGCTTTTTTAGCGTTGCCTATTAATCCTTTGGCGGATATTAAGCTTCTTAATTTTAGTTTGTTTATGCCCGGTATTTTGTTAAATATAGCTCCGTCAAAATGATGCTCAATCCACAAAGAAGCATATTCGTCTGCTACAAATTCAAATTCATTCATAAGCTGATAGGCTCTTCCATTAAAATAAAAACTTTGATTAGCCATAGGAATAAACATTAAAGTGTAGGGTAGTTTTCCAAATATTTTTCCGGCATTAGCATTAAGGTGTGTATATCCTATCTTGCTTGATAATCTATGGTAGTATTTTAATTCAAGTTTATGATAATTATAATCACTACCCAATATATTTTTAAGTGCTACGGTATAATCTAAATCTATTACAGGCTTTTTTGAAAACCCCGGAAATCGGTAATATTTATTTTCATAAAATGTTTGTCCAAAACCAAAATGCTGATTAATACTTATTTCTGCCACATTTATTTTTTCAACAAATTCTGTAGTGCCATCTGCATTATTTTTTTCAAAATCAAAAACTCCGGGAACGGCATAAAAAGCTTTTGGTCCCAATTTTATTTGTGTGGTATAACCTTTAACCCACTCTCTTTCGTAAGTAAGGGTAAAGTTTTCCATCATAATAATTTTTTCTAACGGGCCTCTTCTTAGCAGTGCCAAAAATATATTGTCATGGGCAAATTGTTGATCTTCATAATCTTGCCCTAAAAAGGTAAAGTCTTTTTTATAATTCAATTCTAAAACGTGCCATTTCCTATTTTCTCGTGGTAGCATCACTCTAACATTAGCAAAGGATTTAAACTGTTTATCTTTAATTCCATAAGCTAAATATCCCCAAAGTTGTAGGTTTTCATGAAAATCTTCGTTAGTTCGCAGTCCTAATTTTGGGCGTACACCTTCTACATTATTCCAACTAACAAACTGATAAAACCGACCAAACTCTACAGGCCCGGCCTTTAAAAAAGCTGTAGAACCTAAATGACCAAACCATTTAAGCGTTTTGTACATTCCCGTTCTTTCTATACTATCCGACATAGTTAAAATTCCTGCTTCTGTTTCATTTAAAGCTTGCACTCTGTTTTCTGTCCACCAGTCTCTTGTTCGGTTTTTAAGACTATCGGCTACTTCTTGCTTTTCTCCTTCAAAAATAGAATCGGGGTAGTTTTTATTTACTTCTATTTCGCCCCTTTCCATATTTTTACGCACCATTATTTGCCTACCCTTTTTTCTGCTTATAGGGTTTAAGGCTATTTGTATAAACTCAGCTTTAAGCATCCACTTGCTGGGTTCTACTTCTTCAAAAGATTGACTAACTACAAACTCGCTTACGAAATTCAAATTTGCTTTTTCCGGCACTTTAAATTCTATATATTTTATGGCGTAAGTTTTAGGGTCTATTAAAGAATAGCCTAAAAATGAAATAGATTCTTGGCTTTTAGGGTAAAAACTAAGTTGATAATAATCTTTGCCGTTTTCTGTAATGGTGTCTGTTAAATAATAGCGGTAAGTTAAAAGTCCCGTGGTAGAAAATGGACTGGTAAATGATTTTCCTCCTGCTATTATAATATTGTCATACAAATCAAAGTTTTCAAAAATATCATCAAGAATAACCATGGCACTTACGTTTTGTACACCGGTCATATATTGCCCTAAATCTTTTATTTTTTCTTTCTGTGGATTTTGATTGTAGTAATGTTCACTAAGCTTTTCCTGCAAAAGCATAGGAAGATATTTAACTTCATTTTCTGTGGTATCTATATAGTCAAATGCTACGGAAAGGGGTTTTAAAATTTTGAGTTGGGTTAGTTTGTCTTTAAAATTGTAGTAGTCAAACTCAATTTTTGTGTGCTCTTTAAAATGGTATGATGAAAAAGATTTAGGGCGATTGTTGTCTTTATTGTCAACTATTAATTGTTGCAAAGAAACAGCGGCTGTATCCTTGGGGATTTTCATTTTTTTACGCTTTACCTTTACTACCGTTTCTTCTATTTGTATGCCTGTAGGTTTTAGCTGTATGTTTAAGTTATTTTCATTATAGCCTTGTGTTTTATAGGTAAAAGTTTCGTAGCCTATAAAATTAAATACTAATGCCTTTATAGCAGTAGTTGAACTTACCGTAAAATTGCCAGCTAAATCTGTAGTAGCTCCACCTGCTCCCGGCTGAGTTTGTATGGTAACAAATGGTAGCGTTTCGCCTGTTTCTTTATCCGTTACTTTTCCAGAAAATTTAGTTTGTGAAAAAGCAAAAGTTAAGCAAAATATTAAACCAAATAAGGCGAATAGCTTCTGTTTCATATAATACTAAAAAAGGGACGACTGAAATTTATCATCCCTTTTTGATTTAATTTTTTTACCTATTAATATTTTATTATTTTTTGAGATATAGAATGTTTATCTGTTGCTATTTTTAAGAAATACATTCCTCCAGCTACACCTACACTACAGTTTTTCTTATAAACGGTATTAGCTTGAACTTCTTCATTAAAGAAAGTAGTCAATTTTTTGCCGTCTATGCTATACAAATCAATAGTTAGAGGTACATTTTTATTTGTTTCAAACTCAAAAGTAATTTCATTATTTACAAATGTTGGATAGGCTTTAAACGAGCTAAAAGCATCATCTAATGCTTGTATAGACATAGCTCCATTAAAATACGCAAATAAAGTATCTTGGTTTATAAAGGCAAATTGAGTAGAAGGACTATAATCTATCAAACTTAGATTGTTTAACTTCCAAAAATCAAATGTATTATTTGTAAATGTAGTTACATTAATATTTATCATAGAATTTGGTGCATAATAGCCTGTAAATGGTGTTGAAGTTATGATGTCATTTTCTACATAAATAGTTCCAGAGCCATTAGGAATCATCATAACCACTAAGGTGTCTAAAACACCACTACCACCAGTGCAATTAACAGGAGCAACAAAGGCATTGCTACTCGAATAAGAGCAAGAGGCATCATTTGTAAAGAAAGCATTTATTGCTACAGCACTACCATCGGCTACTAAGCCAGTTAAAGTTACCGTTTGTGGGCTACTTGTTTGATTAAACACTTGTCCATTTACATTAATAGTACCTGTAGGAGCATTTGAATATGTTAATGTTACGGTTTGGGTATATGTATTGGTTGATGTATCGCAAGCACTTTGGTTTCCTACACTTACATTACTTATAGCACACGGTACAACAGCACAAGCGGCAGGGGCTGTAAATAATGCTGTACTACTAAAATTACAGTTAGCAGCATTTGAGAAGAAGGCTGTTACATCTACAGCATTTCCATCAGCAGTTAAGTTGGTAAGCGTAACTGTTTGCGGACTTGATGTTACGGCAAATGTTTGACCGTTTACATTTAGAGTTCCCGTAGGTGCATTGTTATAAGTTATCGTTATTTGTTGAGTATAAGTATTTGTAGCCGGGTCGCAAGCAGTTTGTGCCCCCCCCGTTACTGCGGTTATAGCACATGGGCTTTGGCACGCAGGGTCTGAAGATTGTAATACATTTACTATAAAATCTCCGGGAGTTTCATCACAAATAGCTGTTTGTCCACTTGTAGTAACAATACCATATACAGTATAAGTACCATAAGGAATAGTAGGTAAGCTATTAGCAGCTAAAAGTGCATTTATATCTCCACTGTAGTTAGCTCCAACAGGAATAATTGCGGTATCTGTTGCATTAATAAACACCCAAGCATAAACTTCGCCAGAAGGTATTGTTTCTGTTCCGTCTGTTATTAAATCAACATCTGTTCCCGGACAATAATTAAATGTTTGTCCATTTAAAGTACTAACTACATCTCCCGCATCACAAGTAGGAGTAGATTGACAAGCCGGGTCGCTGGCAGTTAAAACATTTAAAGTAAAACTTGTAGCTGTTACATCGCATATTGCAGCAGTATCGTCTGATGTAAAGCCTATAACTGTATATACTCCTGCCACTAATGGAGGAATACTATTGGCGGCTAAATCGGCATTCAAATCTCCCGTGTAAGAAGTTCCCATTGTAATAGCCACAGTATCTGTAGCACTCATAAATGCAAAACCATAACCTCCGCCCGTAGGAATAACTTCATTGCCATCACTACTAAAACTTATAGAAGTATTAGGGCAGTAATCTATAGCTGTACCAGCAATTGACGGATCTATATCTCCTGCTGAACAAGAAGGTGGTGGTGTACAATTAGCCGGAGCTGTGAAAGCATTATTTTGAGTAAAAGTACATGATGTATTATTAGTAAAAAATGCTGTTACGTTTACAGCAGTTCCATTGGCTGTTAAGTTGGTAAGCGTAACTGTTTGTGGACTTGATGTTACTGCGAATGTTTGTCCATTTACATTTAAAGTTCCCGTAGGAGCATTGTTATAAGTTACCGTTATTTGTTGAGTATAAGTATTTGTAGCCGGGTCGCAAGCGGTTTGTGTGCCGGCAGAAATAGCTGTTATTATACAACTTGTAGCATTACAAGCAGCAGGAGCAGTAAATGCATTACTTTGTGTAAACGAGCATGAAGTGTTATTGGTAAAAAAGGCATTAATGCTAACTGCACTTCCATTTGCCGATAAATTAGATAAAGTAATTGTTTGCGGACTTGATGTTACGGCAAAAGTTTGACCGTTTACATTAATAGTTCCCGTAGGAGCATTTGAGTATGTAAAAGTAATATCTTGCGTATAAGTATTTGTAGTCGGATTACAAGCACTTTGAGTTCCAACAGTTATAGCATCTATGCTACAAGGAGGTGCACATGCAGGGTCTGATGATTGTAATACATTAATATAAAAATCTCCAGGTGTTTCATCACATACTAAAGTTTGCCCTCCAGAAGAAACTATACCGTAAACTAAGTAAGTACCATAAGGAATAGGTGGCTGGCTATTGGCTACTAAAAATGCATTTATATCTCCAGAGTAGTTTGGTCCTGCCATAATAATAGCTGTATCTGTTGCATTAATAAATACCCAAGCATATAGCTCTCCTGTAGGTATTACTTCTGTGCCATCTGTTATTAAATCTACACTTGTGCCGGGGCAATAATCAAAGGTTTGTCCATCTAATGTAGATAAAACATCTCCTGCATCACAAGCTGTACCACTACATGCCGGGTCGCTAGAAGCTAAAACGTTTAGTGTAAAAGCTGTTCCTGTTATATCACATATTGCAGCAGTATCGTCTGTAGTATAACCTATAACAGTATATGTACCTGCTGCCAATGGAGGAATACTATTGGCGGCTAAATCGGCATTCAAATCTCCAGTGTAAGAAGTTCCCATAGTAACAGCTAAAGTATCTGTAGCACTCATAAATGCAAAACCATAACCTCCTCCTGTAGGTATCGTTTCGTTTCCGTCACTACTAAAACTTATTGAAGTGTTAGGACAATAATCTATTGCCGTGCCTGCAATTGACGGGTCAATATCTCCTGCACTACAAGTTCCGCTACAATTTGGTGCAGTAAATAATGCTGTTTCAGTTAATGAGCAGCCACTATTGCTTGAGAAAAATGCAGTTACATCTACTGCACTTCCATTTCCACTTAAATTGGTAAGCGTTACCGTTTGCGGATTTCCACTTACCGGAAATATTTGCCCATTAACATTAATTGTTCCCGACAAAGGATTGGTATAATATAAAGTAACTGCCTGTGTATAATTATTAGAAGCATCGCAGGCAGACTGAGTGCCAGCCACAATACTATCTATTGAACACACAGCCCCACATGCCGGGGGTGCTTGAAAAACATTATTTTCTGTATAAGTACAAGAAGTTTGGTCGCTAAAATAGGCTGTAACATTTACCCAGTTTCCGTCTGCATTTAAAGCTGTTAATGTAACCGATTGAGGGCTTGAAGTTATAGCAAAAGATTGACCGTTTACTACTAAGTTTCCAGTAGAAGGTGCATTACTATAAGTAACTATAACGGATTGAGTATATGTGTTTGATCCAGAAAAACATCCCGATTGGCTTAATGGTTGAATATCTGTAATATCACAAGGAGGAGTTAAAGAAGCAGAGTCAACATTGCTATAACTATTGCAGTTATCATTAGTAGCTTTTACTCTAAAATAGTACATAGTAGCAGGTTGCCCTCCCGATACTGAAATAGAAGTACCATTCGCTCCTGTAGCTAAGCCTCCATAAGCTCTAAAGCCTGCTGTAGCAGATGTAGTTGAAATTTCAAGTATAAAACCTGTTTCATTATTAGAGTTATCTGTCCAAGCAATATCAAAATTAGACCCATTAACGGTTGCTGTTAAGTTTGAAGGATCTACCACATTAGCAGGAGTACAAGAATAATCATAAGAATTGCTTGGACTTTGTCTTGCTGTTAAACCTTGTTGTATTCTTGCTATTTGTTGAGGAGTTAAATTAAAAGGATCCATACATTGCTCTGGAAAATATGACATAGCATTTTCAATATCTGGAGCATAAGTGTCGCCATTAGCATCTGTAGCAGTACCAGAATATGTACAATTGAAAAAATTAACATTCGTTCCATCAAAACCCGGGTCTGCCGGAGTATCACATATTAAATCTCCTGTAGAAGAGCAGTTAGTTCCATTTACTAATTCTGTAGTTGGGTTTCCATTCGGGTCTGTAAAAGTATGTAGTAAACTAAAATGGTGTCCCATTTCGTGTACTATAGAAAGACCACTGGCTACAGCATCGTTTCGTAAAACTATTCTTAAACTTTGAGAAGACGAAGAAGGCGGATAAGCATATCCTGCGGTTACTCCTCCACTACTTGGGTTATAATTTATGGCATCAACAAAATACATATTTATAGCATTAGGATTTTCTCCTGCTGTTGCTGCTAAAGCATTTTCTTCTGAATCTTGAAAATCATAATAATTTGAATTATCTACATAATTTGGTGAATTACCACAAAAGAAAAATTCAATGCCTGCTTCATAGTAATAATCGTTTAAGTAAGATAATCCTAAATTCATATCTTGACTACTAATACCGCCACTACCATTTGTTTGCCTTACCACATGGGCTTGTATAGGCACACAAGTCATACCTCCATTTTTGGGTATAGCTAAATTGGCAATATGGTTTACAATATAATCTACATCGGCTTGAGTAGGCTGATATCCACAACGGTGTATTTGAGCATTTGCAAACACAAACAATCCCATAATACTTAGTAGTGTATAAATCTTTTTCATAAATTAAGTTTTAAATAGTCTGCTAAAATAGTAAAAATAACATATAATCTAAGTGATTTTTATTCTTTTATTGGCAATATATACTCCTATCACTATTAAAGTAATACCTAAAAAGTGTTTTACGCCTAATATTTCGCCATCAAAATAACCCCAAAGCATAGCTACTATAGGTATAAAGTAGGTAACAGAAGTAGCATAAACGGCATCGGTTTTTTGTATTAGTTTATTAAATAAAATTAAGGCTAAAGCTGTTCCTACTGCTCCTAAAATAAAAACATAAAATAGTGATTTATGGGTGCTACTCTCGTACCAAACCGTATTAAAAGTGTGGCTTTTGTATAGAATTATTAAAGCAAATGGAAACAAAAAGAAGAAACTTAAAGCGGTAAGCCCTATAGCTTTTATATTTTTAAGTTTAGCACTCAATATATTACTACTCAAACCATAGCATACTGTAGCTAAAATGGCTATTAAAGCATATTTATTAAGCTTTTGTATTGATTGCCAGCCATTTGTAAAATTAATAGCCAACACTGCCGCCCCCAAAAAAGCTATAAAAATTCCTAACACTTTAAGCTTTGTAACTTTTTTTTGAAAAAACATCCATCCAAAAAGCATAGTAAATAATGGCGTTAAAGAATTTATAATGCCCGCCATGCTACTATCTATTTTTGTAATGGCTAAAGGGTATAAATAAGTAGGTAAGCCACTTCCTAAAAAAGCAACTAAAATTAAGAAAGGAAAAATATTTTTGTTCAAACTTTTAAAGGCTTTGGGTAAAAAAGGCAATAAAACTAAAGTGGCAGAGCAGATACGCAACATGCCTACCTCTATGGCACTAAAGCTTACCAAGCCTTTTTTCATTAATATGTATGAAGAACCCCAAATTAATGATAGCAAAAAGAGTATAATGAAGTTGAAATATTTATTATCTGCTTTCATCAAATTGAAGCAAGTCCCAAATTTTATCTTTCAGTTCATCTATGTGATAGTTGGTAACAGACGAAATAAAAACAATAGCTATATCTTCTTTTACCTCTTTTTTAAATTCTTTAAGAAGCATAGCTTGTAGTTCTTCATCTATTAAATCGGCTTTAGTAATGGCAAGTAGCCTGTCTTTATGCAAAAGCTCCGGATTGTAATTTTTAAGTTCTTTTTTTAATATTTTGTATTGCTGAGCTATATTTTCTGCTTCTGCCGACACCATAAAAAGCAAGCACGCATTGCGTTCTATATGGCGTAAAAATCTAATACCCAAACCTCTGCCTTCAGCAGCACCTTCTATTATGCCGGGTATGTCTGCCATTACAAAACTTTTATCATCTCGGTAAGATACAATGCCTAAATTGGGTCTAAGCGTAGTAAAAGCGTAGTTGGCTATTTCGGGCTTGGCAGCAGAAACACTTGCCAGTAAAGTAGATTTTCCTGCATTAGGAAATCCTACTAAACCCACGTCCGCCAGTATTTTTAGCTCTAATGCCACCCAAGCTTCTATACCCGGCAAGCCCGACTGAGCATAAGTGGGAGCTTGATTAGTAGCTGTTTTAAAATTCCAGTTGCCCAATCCGCCTTTTCCACCTTTAAAAAGTATCACTTCTTGGTTGTGTTCTGTAACTTCGGCAAGCAATTCGTCCGTTTCGGCATCTCTGGCTATAGTTCCTAAAGGAACATCTACCACTATATCTTCGCCATCGGCTCCTGTAGAACGTGCTTTAGAGCCATTGGTGCCATTGCCTGCAAAAATATGTTTTCGGTATCTTAAATGGAGTAATGTCCACAAATTTCGGTTGCCTTTGAGTATAATGTGCCCTCCTCTGCCACCATCGCCACCATCGGGACCACCTTTTGCCACAAATTTTTCTCTTCTAAAATGCGATGCTCCTGCACCGCCATTTCCCGAACGAAATAAAATTTTTACATAATCAATAAAACTTTGTTCTGCCATTTTATAAGCTATAATATATTTTTATTTAAGCTAAAACGTCAATAACCGCACAAAGTCTATCAAAAATATTTTCTATAGAGCCTATTCCGTTAACTGCTTCATATTTGTTTTGTTTTCTGTAGTAGTCTGCTACAGGTAGTGTTTTTTCATTATAAACTTCTATTCTATTTTTAATAATAGATACGTTTTGGTCGTCTGCTCTGCCACTATCTTTACCTCTGTTTAATAGCCTTTTTACCAGCTCTTCTTCTTCCACTTCTAAAGCTATCATTTTGCTGATAGGAATATTTTTTTCGTTTAAAAATTTATCTAAAGCTTCTGCTTGAATTGCAGTGCGTGGAAATCCGTCAAAAATAAAACCGTTTACTTCCGGGTGTTTTTCTATTTTATCGTTCATCATTCCTATGGTAACTTCATCGGGTACTAAATCGCCTTTTTCTATATACGCTTTAGCTTTTTTACCTAAAGGAGTTTCGTTTTTCATGTGGGCTCTAAATAAATCGCCAGTAGAAATATGCAATAAGTTATATTTTTCTTCTAATTTTTCTGATTGTGTTCCTTTTCCACTTCCCGGAGGGCCAAATAATACTAAGTTTATCATTATTTATATAAGTTGCTTTAAATAAAAGCACAAAAATAGTGATTTTACGAGGGAATTTTATACTTTGGCAGTCTTTTGATAAAAACTAAATTGAATTTGTAATGAAAAAAGTAAAAGTAATAGACTTATTTGGTGTAAAATATGACCAAATGGAAGAAAAAGTAAATGATGTTTTAGACGAAATACAAGGCAGTGGTGGCAAAGTACACGATGTTAAAATATTGGGTAGCAAACTTAGCCAATGTGCTGTGTTTGTCTATTACGAAGAGTAGTTTTTATTAAGCGGTATTCATATTGTAGCCAAGCTAATAGCTAAACTTATAAATAATGCCTTCACTGCCTAAAAAGGCTGTGTTATTATTTAAGTACGCACTATAAAAATCTACGTTATCAAAATTGTGTTTTAGCTGTATTAAGTTTTTATCTGTTAAAAGCATTTTATAAAGTGTGCCGTCATGACCACAAATAATGGCAGTGTTGTTTTTAAGGGCAACATCTTCAAACTTGTTTTTAAAACTCATAGTACTGCCTTTTTTAGTTATTTTATTCCATGTTTCACCCTTGTTAGCAGAGTACATTACTAAACCATTGTAAGACACACACAAACCTTTATCTCCTTCAAAATCAATAGCTTTATAGTAGGCGTTAGGTATTTCTTTGGGTTGATATGTAGTAGCATTATCGTAGGTTTTAAAAATGTTCCCATAGCCACAAAATATGGCTTCGTTTTCATTAAAAGCATAAACATCTTCCATGGCTATTAATTCATCATAACCGGAATGCTCGCCAGTTTGGGTATTAAACCAACCTTTGCCTCCTATAAAATATTTGAATCCCATAGAAAATAAAACTCTATCGGGTGTAGTATAGGTAATAGCTGTAAGAGGCAAATAATCTGGTCCTATTTCGCTATATTTCCAGTAGTTGCCACCATCTACAGTTTGCCACAGCCAGCCCGAAAAACCGCCTGCGGTTATGGTGTCTTCAGATGTAAAATCTAAACCAAAAACTATGTTTGGCGATTCTAAAATTTCCATCCAAGTATTGCCAGCGTCTGTTGTTTTGTATATAAACCCATTTGTCCAAAGGCTGCCGCCACAGGCAAAACCAACTTGTTCGTTTAAAAATTTAATTTGATATATTTTACCTTCTTCATGAAGGTCTATGGCTGTTAAATTGATATTTTCACTTTCTTTTTTGCAAGAAAACAACAACAATAGCATTATTGCAAAATATGTAATTTTAAACCACTTCATCTATACTTTCTAATATTAGTGAACACGCTTTTTCTATTTGTTCTTTAGTAATAATAAGCGGTGGAGCTATACGCATACTTTGGCTGTTAAACAGAAACCAATCGGTAAGTAAACCATTTTTTATACAGCGGTCTATTATTTTTTTATTGGTTTCAAAACTATTAAATTTTAAAGACATCATTAAGCCTGCACGCTGTATTTTTTCAATTTTAGGGTGCTTTAAAAGTTGCTCAAACAACTGCCCTTTTTCTTCTACTCTTGCAATAATGTTTTCTTCTAAAAGAATTTCTAATGAAGCCAAAGCAGCAGCACAACTAACAGGATGCCCACCAAAAGTGGTAATGTGTCCTAAAAACGGATTATCTTGAAAAACTTCCATTTTGTTTCTATTGCTAACAAAAGCACCTAAAGGCATTCCGCCACCAAAAGCTTTAGCTAACAAAAGAATATCTGGTACAATTTCTTCGGTTTGATGTCTGAATAATGCTCCCGTGCGTCCTAAACCTGTTTGTATTTCATCAACAATTAATAATGCTCCTTTTGCTTTGCATTTTTTTTCTAAGGCTTTTAAATATCCTTTTGGAGGAACGGTAATGCCCGATTCTGCTTGTACGGGTTCTATAATTACGGCTGCTGTTTGCTCAGAAATTCTTTCTATATCATCAAAATTTCCATATTCAAGCATGGTACAATTTGGAATTAATGGACGGTAATTACTTTTAAAATATTCATCGCCCAGCACACTTAATGCTCCCATGGTGCTTCCGTGGTAACTGTGCTTAAAGTACATTATCTCACTTCTACCGGTATATCTTTTGGCTAATTTTAATGCTCCTTCGGTGGCTTCGGCTCCGGAGTTGGTAAAATAAACACTATTTAAACTTTTGTCAAGTACAGAAGTAAGTAATTGAGCAAGTTTAACTTGTGGTTGTTCCACAAATTCGCCATAAACCATTAAATGCATATATTTTTCGGCTTGCTGTTTTACGGCTTGCACTATTTTGGGGTGGCTGTGTCCTAAACTACTAACCGATATGCCCGAAATTAAATCAATTAATTTCCCTTTGTTTTGGGTAAAAATATATACGCCTTCTGCATGAGTGGGTTCTATGGCAAGAGGTGCATCGCTGGTTTGGGCTACGTTATTTAAAAAAAGCTGTCGTAAATTCAAAAGTCCGTATTTAGCTTAATTGTACAAATGTAACTGTTTTATTGTGTTGAATAAAACTATCTTTGTGGCAAGATTGAGATTTGAATGGTATTTTTTAAACCCTCTATTTTTTATTACGACCATAAAACTGCTTTAAAATTAGCTTATTACAATTGCGTTAAGCATTTTTCTATTCCCAGATTTTTGTTTACCATAGTTTTTTTGGTGGTTCATTTTGCTTTGGTGTTGTTTTTGGCGTTTGGTAGATTAATAGATGAGATTTTTTTAAGTGGCTATAAAGATGTAATTATTAAAGAGCCCGTTTTTATTATCAGCAACCCAAGATGTGGCACTACTTTTTTGCATCGTTTGCTTAGCTTAGATAAAGACCATTACACTTACACTTTATTGTATCACACGCTTTTCCCTTGTGCTTTTTATATTATTATTATCAGAGCTATTGCCAAATTAGACAGCAAATTAGGTGGCTTTTTAAAAAAGTTGATTGATTTAGCAGATAAACTATTTTTTGGCGGGTGGAAAGACATACACCCAATGGGATTATATCAACCAGAGGAAGATGAAGGCATATTTACTATAGCTGTTTATACGCCAGCGCTGGTTTTGCTATCTCCGTGGGCTTATAAATTAGATTATTTAAAATATTTAGACCTTGCTAAACCCAAAACCAAGCAAAGAATTAAAGAATATTATATCAGTAGCTTGCAGCGTATTGTATATGCCACTAATCCTAATGCTACTTTGCTAATGAAAAATGTTTATTCTACAGGTAGGCTTAATTTTATTTTAGAATGTTTCCCCGATGCCAAGATTATTTATCCTCTACGCCATCCTTACAAAGCTGTTCCTTCAGTTATCAGTATGTTTACCGGGCCATGGAATTTGCACAGCAGAGATATTAAAGATGATAGTGAAGAAGCAAGAGGTTTTGGGCAAATTATGATAGATTATTACAATTATATTTACCAACAAAAAGAAGTAATAGATAAGCATAATTTGTTGATGTTGGAATACAATCAAATTGTTTCTCATCCGCAGGAAACAGCATATAAAATATATGATTATTTTGGCTTTAAAATGAGTGAAGCATATAAAAAGGCACTTAAAAACTATACAACAAAGAGCAAGTCATATAAATCTAAACACAATTATTCTTTAGCTCAATATGGATATACTAAAGAGTATATTTATAGCCAGCTACATGAACTTATGGATGAATTTGAGCTGAGTAAGGATATAGATAATGTGTAAATGACTAATAAAATATAATAAATTCCTTAGTATTCGCTTATAATACTATGAAAAGCCACACTAATCTTAGCAGAATGAGGTATTTTTTTGTTAATATCGGATAAAAGTTTTTTAATCCAAAACGATATTAGTATCTTTGGGGGGTGGAATGGAGATTTGATATAAAAGAATTAGAAAATTTAGAAAGCACCTATCAAAGAATATTTGATAAAAAAGCAAAGCTTGATGCCAAAAGACCTTTGCCTTATGGTATATTGCATAGACTAAAAGAAGATTTAGCTTTAGAATGGACATACAATTCTAACAGCATAGAAGGTAATACGCTTACCCTGCAAGAAACCAAAATAGTAATAGAAGAGGGAATGACCGTAAAAGGCAAAAGCCTTAGAGAGCATTTTGAAACAACTAACCACCATGAAGCTATTGAGTTTTTACAAACCTTGGTTGGCAATAATTATACATTAAATGAAAAAGATATTTTAGATGTACACCATATTGTTATGACTAAAATAGAAAAAGAGTTTGCCGGCAGATATAGAAATGGAGGCGTGCGTATTGTTGGGGCTAATTTTGTGCCACCTAATGCTCTAAAAGTTGATGGTTTAATGAATAATTTAGTTACTTGGGTAAATAAAAACAGCTTACAATTAAACCCTCTGGCATTGGCTACTGTTTTTCATCATCGGTTTGCTATGATACATCCTTTTTTTGATGGCAATGGAAGAACAATAAGATTAACCATGAATTTGTTGCTTATGAAAGCCGGTTTTCCGCCAGCCATTATTTTAAAAAATGATAGAAAGAAATACTACGCTGCTTTAAACCAAGCTAATAATGGTAATTATCAAAAATTATTATTGTTAATAGCTCAAGCAGCAGAGCGTACTATAGATATTTATTTGTCAGCTTTGCCTTCTACAGATTTAGATGATGACTACCAAAGCATAAGCACTATAGTTAGCGAGCCGGATGTGCCTTATGGGCAAGAGTATGTTAGCTTGCTGGCCCGCCAAGGCAAAATAGATGCTTATAAAGAAGGCAGAAATTGGGTAACTACCAAAAATGCTATTAAATACTATATTGAAAACAGAGAAAGAGAAAGGAAATTGGAGTAAAATACTCGTGCCACGACTTGAAGTCGTGGCACGAATGTAAAAATTTAAGAAATAAAAGTTCATTTATTTAGTTCCAGTAAAGTCACTTGCTTGACCAAAACAATAATTATTAGCATATTCAAAATTTAATTTACAACCACCTAAGTCAATAGAAATTGTATTTCCATTTAGGCTTCCATTCATAGTACATATTTCACTTGAGTTTGGTTTGTATTCTGCCACAAATGAGTTTTGTGAAACTAGCCCTCTATAATTACCTAAAAATTTTGATGAAGATAGTACTATAGAATCTTCTGCACCAGAAATTGCAGCTACAGACATAGTAAAACTTACGTTATGTTGTTCAGTGCCACAATCTAAAAAATATGTCATATTGTATGTCCCCACAAAATCATCTCTGTCAGATGTGTCATCATCTTCATTTTTGTCGCATGAAGAAATTAATGCTAATAAAGCAAATAGTAAAATTGTTATTCTTTTCATATTAATTTGTTTTAATTCAACAAAGCTAAAAAAAACACATATTATCATAATTAATTCTGTTTAATTGTTCCGAACTTTTTAAAAAGTTTAAAACTATGGTGTTTTTGTATATACTCGTGCCACCACTTGGAGTGGTGGCACGAGTACAAAAAACTCTATATCTTTACACCATGATAATTCATTCTGCAGATTTTGTAAGTAGTTATGTTAATTGGTTAGATTGCCCTAAGGAAAACCTGCCTGAATATGCTTTTATAGGTAGAAGTAATGTAGGTAAATCTTCTTTAATTAATATGCTTACTGACAGAAATAGCTTAGCTAAAATTTCTAACACTCCCGGAAAAACGCAGTGTATTAATTTCTTTTTGATAAATGAAGAATGGCATTTAGTAGATTTGCCTGGCTATGGTTATGCAAAAGTGAGTAAAAAAGAAAGAGAAAAGTGGTTGCAGTTTACTAAAGCTTACATTGGACAAAGAAAGCAACTGCTTAATGTTTTTTTATTGATTGATACTCGCATACCACCACAAGATATTGATATAGAGTTTGCCAATTGGATGGGCGGAAAAGGTATACCGTTTTCTATAGTTTTTACTAAAAATGACAAGCCTAAAAAAACAGCTAAAAACATAGAAGCTTTTAATAATGAACTACTAAAGCACTGGGACGAAACTCCTGTTAGTTTTATAACTTCAAGTGCAAAAAGAACTGGAAGAGAAGATATATTGGATTACATAGATGAAATAAACCAAACGCTTCTTCAACGTTAATTCTCAAGGGGTTTAAACCCCTTGGAAAAATAGTAAAGGTAAAATTTGCTAAGTGGTAGTGGTACAAACATACATCTATCACACAAATAAGAAAGGGTAAACCAGTTGGTTTACCCTTTCTTAAAAATTATTTTATACTAATACCAATTGTTAACACAAAATAGTCTAATCTATTTTGTGTTCTACAATGGTAAATGCCGATAGAGCAATATATTTAGTACAATAAGGCGAAGCCGAAATTGGACTATTATATATTCCTAATCGGTATAATTAGAATTTCAAAATCTTGAACTCTGTACGTCTGTTCATTTGATGTTCTGCTTCAGAACACGGAGAAGCATTTGTTGGCTCACATGCACAACCATTCACTAATTGGCTTTCTCCATATCCTTTCCAAGTCATTCTGCTGGCAGAAATACCTCTTGTAACCATATACTCTACAGCCGCTTTAGCTCTGTTAGTAGATAGCTTTTCGTTATATGCCCAACTTGCTCTACAATCTGTATGAGAACCTAATTCTATTTCCATTGTAGGATTGTCTTTCATTATTTTAACTATCTTGTCAAGCTCTATAGCTGCATCAGGTCTAATGAAATACTTATCTAAATCGTAGTAAATATTTTCAATTTTAATACCTACTCCTTTTTGAACGTAATCTAAATACATTTCTCTTGTCATTTCAGAAGGACATTCCATATTGTTAGTATTAAATGCTTCTGTTACAGCAAGGTATTTAAACTCCGGCTTTTCTACATCTTTCATTGCTACTAATTCATACTCTGCATTTGGTTGTATTCCTATAAACTCAACATATCCTTCGTCATTTGTTTGACCTGAATAATATTTATTGTCAATTTTGCTAAACAATTTAACGTTAGCATTGCTTAATACAATATTCGTTTTCTTGTCTTTTACATAAACAACTAAAGAACATGCTTTCTTATCTATTTTTCTTAAAGGAACTTCAATTTCTTTATCTTTATCAAATATTGAAAAAGGAATTTCTTTAGGGAAATAACCATCTAAAGAGGCATCTAATACGCAAGTAGAGTAAGGAGAAATACTCATTACACTTTTACCTTTAGTATCTGTTAGCTTTTTACCATTTATACAATCAGGTATGTTAATTAACACATTGCCTAATGGCTCTAAAGTTTGCTCATCATAAGCTAAAACTTTTAGTCTTATACCGCCCGGTCCATCTGTTCCGTCTTTAGCTTTAAATACATAAATATCATCAGAACCCAAACCACCTGGTCTGTTAGAAGATATAAAACCAAATCCTGCTTGATCGCTATAAACATAGTTAAAGTCATCAAATGAAGTGTTGAATGGAGCACCTATATTCTCCGGTGTTGACCATTTACCTTCAGATTTAGTTGTTTTATAAATATCTAAACCGCCTATTCCATAATGTCCGTCAGAAGCAAAATATAAAGTGTTTTCATCTGCTAAGAAAGGAAATTCTTCATCAGAAGGCGTATTTACTATACTACTTAAATTTTCCGGCTCACTCCATTCTCCATTTTCGCCTTTATATATAATGTATAAATCTGTTGCTCCCTGTGCATTATTAAAATTAGGTGCATCACTAGAAAACACAATGGCATTTCCATCTGGAGATACTGTAGCGTGTGCTACTGAATACTCTTTATTATTGAAGCTAAATGGTTCAGAAACTTTCTTAATTTTTTTAGATGTTTTTGTTAAATCAACTTCTAACAACTTTAGTTTAACTGTTTTGTCGGATTTTGATTTAGTAGTATTGCTATTAACATAAAAACTTCTAGTTAAATACATAGTTTGGTCATGGAACGTTGCCGGCCCGTCATGAAACATACCATTATACTGATCATTGTTAAATTTTACCGGAGCTGATTGCTCGTCAAAAGAAACTACTGAAGAATATAAATCTGTATATTTTTGGTGCGTCCAATTATCTTGGTCGCCATCTGAAATTGGTCTTGTAGAACAAAATACAGCTTCCGAAATATTTTTAAATGCTATTCCAAAATCTGACTCCGCTGTATTTAATGCTGTTGCATTCTTTAAATCAATATTTGGATTAGGTGTTGATATATCTGTTATATAATCAAAACCATTGATAATTTCAGAAACATACTCTGCATTTTTAGACGTATTATAATCTCTATATGCCTTCAATGCTTTATCATACTTTTTAGCACTCATTAAAGCTTGTGCATAATAAAACAGATTTTCTTTATTATCCGGCTCAAGTTCAACTAATCTTCCGTACCAATATTCGCTATCTTTATAATTGGCAATATGTCTGTATGAACTTGCCAATCCTTTAATAGCGTTAACATTATTGGGGTCAGAATTTAAAGCTTGCTTGTATTCTTCAATAGCGTTGATAAAGTCAAAATTCTTTTTGTATTTATCGCCATCCGATAAGCTTTTTTGTGCTTGCAAACTCATTAATACAAATATATTAATGAATAAGATGCTTAATATTTTGGGGAATTTACTCATTGTGTTCGTTCCTTTTTAGTTTTAGAAATAGTTAATGTAACGTGGTGTAGTAATTCTTTGATTGTCAAATGCATCACGTTTTCTATCAAATTTAAAGTTGATTAAAAATTCGTGCGATCCATTTTCGTAATCACCTAAGTCAGATAATGTATAATCATAAGCATATCCAATCTCTAAGTTTTTAACTACCATTGCTTTAATCATACCTATTACAGCAGATCCTTTTCCTACCTTAACTTCTTTATTGTTTGTGTAGAAATTTCCTCCAAATCTATAGCCTGCACCCAACCACAATCTTTCAAATAATAAGAAATTAGCATTAACATCAAAATCAATTGGTGTATGCTTAACAAACTTCATCATAAATGAAGGGTAGAATTTAAACTTACCTCCGTCTAATTTACCTACTACTAAACCACCTGTTAAGAAATAATGGCGGTATTCTTGAGCATTATTACTATTGTGATTAACCGTTTGATCATGATATAATCTATTATTTAATAAGTGAGGCACAGAAAATCCAACATAAAATCTATCTCTTTTATTCCATAAATAAATACCAGCTCCAAAATTGAAGGTATTGATATTTGGGAAAGAGTTTAATTGACTACCAACTTGATCCGGATCTAAGAAACGTACGTTATCCACTTGATAAAGCTTATAAGAACCTCTAACCCCTATTGATAATTTCAATTTAGTACCTAAAGGTATTCTATACGCATAGTTAATTCCAAAATCATAGGTTTTATAAGGTCCTATTATATCATTGTGGAAATTAAATCCTAAGGCATTATTAGAACGCTTAAATGGCGAATGAATACTAAACGATGTGGACTGAGGTGCTCCCTCAATTCTATCGCCTACATTAAAGAAACGCCATTGTTCCCTATGCAATACTTCAAAATGCAAAGCTTCTTTTTTACCTGTATAAGCAGGGTTAAAATACAAGTTGTTAAACATGTAAAACGAATACTGTGCATCTTGTTGGGCTATGCTACTCATAGCCCAAAAGATTCCTATAATTAATATTACTACTCTTTTCATTGTATTCTAGTTTGAGTTTTTAGTTTAAATTATCTATAAATAACTACGTATGATGCCATATTTCTACCCGATCCATTATTCAATTGTAGTATGTAGAAGTATGTTCCATCAGGCAACTGATTTCCTTTAAAAGTTCTACCTACAAAGTTGTTTCTATATGGACCTTCGCTATTCCAAACTTCATCACCCCATCTGTTAAACACTTTAAGTGTAGCATTTGGATATAATCTGTCTAAGTCAGGAATTACAAAAGCATCATTGGTGCCGTCACCGTTAGGCGTAAATCCTTCCGGTATAAATATGTCTCCGTCAACATATACATATACCCAAGCAGAATCACACAATACTTCGCCATCTGTTAATGTTTGACAAACTACGTATTGGAAGCTATCTACTCTTGCATATTCATCATCAGAAACATAATTTACTATGCCGTTCTCACTATCTGTTACAGTAACCGTACCATGAGCAGGATCTGTAATAATTGTAGTGTTAGAACTCACTGCATTCGGATTCAAGTCATCATTATCAAATAAGCTGATGTCAACCGGTGTCTGAGCTATAGCTGTTGTAGTATCGTTATTAGCATTGATTGGCTCATCTGGAACACCTTCAATATTAAAGCATACTGTAAATGTAGCTGTCAATTCAGGACAAGCCACGTTGTAAGCTATAACCGTTGCAGTATCTGCACCGCTCATATCTTGATAAGGAGTGAATGTAAACGTTCCTGTAGTATTATCTATTTCTAAAGTAGAAGGATAATCAAATATAGAAGAACTTACTACCTCGTAGGCAACTTCTCCAGTTAAAACTGCTGCATAATCATCATTTGCTGCCCAATCTGAAGTGTTTCCTGTAAAGCTTTCGTCTTCTAATAAGTCATAGCATCCATCATCTACTACAGAAGGATAACCATCTACATTAATAGTTATACTATCTATAGATCTACAGATATTCTCTCCGAATACTGTTGTTGCAACTATATAGTAAGTTGTATTTACTGTCGGACTCACTACTCCGTCCATATTTTCAGAAACTACTACACCTGTAGGAGAATTTATTCTCCATGAATAACCCGGTGTGTTTACTGCAGTTACTTCTGCTGTTAATACATAATCTGAATGTAAGCAATTGGTATCTGCATCTGCTAAACCAACTATTTCAGCTGATTCATTAACTGTTACCAATACTTCATCTCTTGCTACACAATCTCCAATTACTTCATACCAGTAGAATCTGTATGTACTAGTAGGATTTACGTAAGGGATTAAACCACTTACTGTTGTTTGTGGATCTGTAGAATCTGCAAAAGCTATATTTCCTGCTCCATTATATACCCAATATCCTGTACCCAATGGCGATAATGTAGCATCTAACTGAACACTTCCTCCAAACTGTGGTAAACAGATAGTAGTATCATTACCTGCATTAGTTATATGTGGCTGAGTTACCGTTAATACCACAGTATCAGATACTGAACATAATCCGTTTTGGTTAGTCCATACAAAAGTATAGATATTAGACTGACCTGTGCCGCCTTGTGGTTGTAAGTTTACAACCGCATTAGGATTATCAAAATCAAGAGAAACTGTAGGTCCTACTAATTGAGTCCAAGCATTTAACTGACCATCTCCTGTTGCTTGCAATTCGTAATCTTGGAAACCACATATTGTATCATCCGGCCCTGCATAAACATTGTTAGGTAAGCTATCTACGTTGAAGCACACAGATACGGTATCTCCCATTAAACCAGGAATAGTATCGTGAACTGCCACTGCATAGAAGCAATTTTCTCCTACATTTAACGAAGCTGGTGTTACAGGGCTTCCTATTCCCACTAAGTTATCATTAGCATCAAACCAATTAATAGTTGTATATGGCTCTGTTGTACCACTTAATGCCGGTATATCTTCAGTTTCACAAATATCATCTATAGGTGCTAATACCGGATCATCA